>JACQQB010000083.1 GCA_016207225.1 Microcaldota archaeon
TCTGTAGAGTTGACAGGTGAGGTTATTAGGGATGCGAATGTTTCTCAAAGACTTACAATATGCAATGGATTGGCAGATTTGGGAGTCTTTAATCTGATTGTTGAACCAGACTTCAAAGTACTGCAGAATGTCAAGGAGAGAAGCAAGGAAGCATACAGGATCTATAAGACAGATGGTAATGCAGAGTATGCTGAAAGTTTAACGTTTAATGCTAAGGATATTGAACCGGTAGTTGCGATACCACACTCTCCAAACAATATAAAACATGTTGCAGATGTGAGTGCATACGTAGACCAGGTGATTATAGGTGGCTGCACGAGCGGAAAGTTAGACGACCTTAAGGCGGCAGCGGCAATCTTAAAAGGTAAAAAGATAGCGCCAGGAGTTCGGCTTATAATAATACCTGCAACGCAGGAAGTTTATAAAAATGCATTAATAGAGGGAACCATACAGATTTTCGTAAGTGCCGGAGCCATGATGGCGCCGCCTACTGGTGGTGTGGGCTGTGGAGCACATTTAGGAGTATTGGCGGATAATGAAGTTTGCTTGACAACGACAGATAGGAATTTTCTAGGTAGAATGGGCAGTCCTAAGTCTAAAGTTTATATAGGATCACCGGCTACTGCCGCGGCTACCGCAATAATTGGTAGGATAACTGACCCCAGAACGATGTAGAGTGAAAGGGGTAAATAGGTGTTCATACTTATTTTTGACCATGTTAGCTTTGACCAGACAACAGATGGCAGAATTGGATAGGTTAATGGTAGAGGAGTTTGGGATTGATATAGTTGTGATGATGGAACATGCTGGTTTTGATGTCGCAACATTGGCCTATAGGATGCTGAATAAAGAGGGGAATGTTGCTGTTTTAGTAGGCCATGGGAATAATGGGGGCGACGGGTTATGCGCTGCAAGACATTTGCTTAATAATGGGCATAGTGTCAGCATATATTCTGCAAGCCCTAAAGAAAAGTTTGCTGAAGAGCCGCTAAGGCAGTTGAACATTATGGAAAAGTTGGATGTTGACATTAGATATGTGGGGGAGACTGATGAGATTGGTTTTGGCAGCATGGATTTGATAATAGATTCTTTGCTTGGTTATAATTTAAGCGGTGACCCTAAAGGAGCTTTTGCGCATCTAATAAGGAAAGCTAATGAGAGTAAAAAGAAAATCTTGGCAGTGGACTTGCCTAGCGGCTTGGATGCGGATACAGGAGTCCCTGGCAAGCCTTGTATTAAGGCTACTTGCACATTAACTTTGGGTTATTCTAAAGTTGGACTACTAAACGAAATCGCAAAGGGATATGTCGGAGAGGTTTATTTAGGGTACATATCGATTCCTGATAAGCTTTATGAGAAGCTGGGATTGACGAAGATTAATTTTAAAAAAAGTAGTGTAGTAAAACTAATGGGTATGGAAGGATAATTATGGCTGGGGAATATGACGTAGTGGTGATAGGTGCCGGTCCGGGCGGTTCTTCGGCAGCGTTGCATTCAGCTAGGAATGGGCTTAGGACCCTTTTGGTTGAGGAACATTCGATGGCTGGAGAACCTGTCCATTGTGGAGAATGCTTATCCCATTTATGTGTAGAGAGATTGGGATTAAAGCCGCCGGAGAAGGTAATATCCTTGCATGTGAACGGAGTTAGAGTACTGTTCCCGGATAAGACTTCGAGTATTTTGAATGAAAAGGGATATGTGCTGGAGAAGCACTTGTTTGAACAGTGGCTTGTTGATGAAGCAGCCAAAGCAGGTGCAGAGATAAGGTTTTCAACAAAGGTTACCGGTCTGGATAGGTCTGATGGATTTTGGAAAGTGATTTCAAACGACAGTGAATTCAAAACAAGAATAGTTATTGACGCCAGTGGTGTTAATTCAGTCGTTTCAGGAAAATTAAACTTAAACAAACGATTTGACTCTGTGATAGGGTTGCAGTATGAGATGACTGAGATAAAAAATGACGGCTATTTGGATTTCTACTTGTGGCCTAAACTTGCACCGCATGGCTACTTGTGGATGATACCTAAGAATTCGACAAGGGCTAATGTGGGCTTGGTAACTAGTGAAAAGACTAAGGCTAAAGCGTATTTGGATGAATTCATAAGAGCAGAAGGTTGGCAGAATAAAAAGATCGTAAAGACATTCGGAGGACTGATACCGGCTTCCGGACCGATGGAGAACACATGTGGTGATGGGATAATGCTCGTTGGTGATGCGGCAGGCTTTACTAGCCCGTTGTTCGAAGGCGGAACACATTTGGCAATGGTTTCTGGTAAGATGTCAGCAAACGTTGCAAAAGAGGCAGTAGAGAAGAATGACACTAGCAAAAGAATATTATTAAAATATGAAAAAATGTGGAGAGCTGAATTTCCTGATTATTCAAAGCTTATTTATGGTAAAGACACCCTTTACCAGTTTACAGAGCAGGAGTTAAACCAGGTTGGCTGGGTTATGCCAAAGGATGTGAGCAATATGGGCATTGTAGATATGCTTAATACAGGGGCTAACTTGCTATTCAAATATCCTCATCTGCTAAGAAAAGGAGTGATGAAAACATTCCAGGCTTTCAAGTACTCAAGAGCAGAGCATTATGGGTGGTAGATGCCTATTTCTCATCTTCATCCAGCTTGATTTCTTCGCTTAGATAAGTATAGACACCTATTTTCATTACCTTTAACCCTAAGAGTGCACACTTAACCCTAACTGGGCTAAGCGTAATTCCCAGAAGGTCGTAGATATCGCCTTTGCTGATTTTTTTAAGCTCGTCAACAGTCTTGCCCTGCATTAGTTCTGTAAGCATTGAAGCTGCTGCTTGGCTTATGGCACAGCCTTTTCCACTGTATTTTACTTCCTTAACTTTTTTGTTTTCATCAAGATTTATCTGGAATTCTATTTCATCCCCGCACAATGGATTTGTGTCTCTGGACTTTATATCTGCCTTCTCCAAAGTACCAAAATTACGTGGAAATTTGTAATAGTCAAGTATCATTTCCGTGTACATATCGCTACTCAAGCCTGAACACCTTCCTAGCTTTCTTTAGACTGTTAATCAATATATCTATTTCCTCTTCCTTGTTGTAAAGATAGAAACTAGCCCTTGAAGCTGCAACCAGACCCAGGTTTTCCATTAATGGCTGTGCGCAGTGATGGCCAGAACGTATTGCAATACCTTCTTCATCCAGAATTGAAGCCAGGTCATGTGGATGTATTTGCTGAACATTGAATGAGACCACGCCTCCTTTCTCCTCTACATTCCTTGGACCGTATACATCTATTCCTTTGGTGTTTGCAAAGGCATCTAGGGCATATTTCGTTAGCTTTTTCTCATGCTCCCTAATGTTGGGCATGCCTATTCTGTTGAGGTAATCGATAGCTACCTTCATTGTAATCCCTCCTTCTATGTTAGGGGTGCCAGCCTCAAATTTCCAAGGTAGCTCATTCCACCTTGTGCTGTCAAGGTGTACTTCTTTTATCATGTCGCCGCCTTTCAGGAATGGGTCCATTTTTTCAAGTATTTCTTTCTTCCCGTAAAGGATGCCTATTCCAGTAGGCGCAAGCATTTTATGGCCAGAAAATGCAAGGAAATCACAGCCTATCTGCTGAACATCTACCGGTATGTGTGGCACAGACTGTGCACCGTCAACTAGAGTCATTGCTCCTTTTTCATGTGCTTTTTTTACTATTTCTTTTACTGGAGTTATTGTTCCTAGCACGTTAGAAACATGGGTTATTGCCACCAGCTTGGTCTTATCGCTAAGAAGAGATTCATATTCATCAAACTTGAAGTGGCCTTCTGGGTCAACACCTACGACCTTTATTTTAGCATTATTCTCTATTGCCAGTTGCTGCCAAGGAACAAAATTACTGTGGTGCTCCATTATTGAAATTATGATTTCATCATCCTTGCCTATATTCTTCTTTGCCCATGCATTTGCAACTAGATTAATTGCTTCAGTTGCATTCCTAACAAAGATGATTTCCTTGGAGCTTGTTGCATTTATGAATTTGGCGACGCTTTCTCTTCCACCCTCATATAGTTCAGTTGCTTTCTCACTTATCTCATATACCCCACGCTGAACATTGGCATTGTAGTCTGAGTAAAATTCTTTTATTGCTTCGATTACTTGCTTGGGCTTTTGGGTAGTGGCAGCGTTATCTAGGTAAACTAGCTTTTTTCCATGAACCCTTTTTTTTAGTATAGGGAAGTCTTCCCGTATTGCATCTACATCCATCGCTTATCACTTTAGTTTGGGTTTTGAATAGGATACCGCCCACTTTTCCTCAATTGCATTGTAGAATTCTTGCTTATCGCCTGGCATTTTCTCTATGACTTCGTATAGGAAGCCTAAGGCTATTAACTTTTTAGCATCGGCTTCTGGTATGCCTTTTGCCCTTAAGTAAAAAATCTCTTCTTCATTTATCTTAGTTGAACTGGCAGCATGGCCTGCTTTAACTTCGCTGTTTTCTATTTCTAGGCCCGGGGTTGTGTCGGCCTTTGCACCTGGATTTAGCATCAGGGTATGTTGTCCGAGAAATGAATCTGAGCCTGAGGCGTTTTTTTCTATTTTTACAAGTCCATCGTAAACTGCAGTTGCGGTATCTTTTAAAAGTCCTTTAACAAGAACCCTTGAATATGTGCCTTTGCCTATATGAAAGACCCTGTTTTTGTTCTTTATTTCCTGAGCATCATTGATAAAAAATAACTCCATGTCATTTACCTTTGAACCGTAACCTAGAAGCTTTGTTTCCCTGTTTTCATCGGATTTTCCCTCGCTTATGTTGGCAATGTACCATTTGATTTCACTGTTATCTTCACAGACTGCTTTTCTCTCTGTGCCGGACTCCTTGACTTCCTGCAGTGCCGTGTATGTTAGTTTTGCTCCTTTTGCTAGGTAAATGAAGATTTTTTTGTTAGTTTTTATACTGGTTGATTTTTCAACTACCGTGGATTCACTGTTTTCCTTTGCGTAGATATAGAAAGTTCCGTCTTCTTCTGGAATTTGTACTTGTCCATTCCCAGCTATTGCTAGGATTTTTCCAGCTGGCTCTATTGAAAATGCATTTTTGAGGGTATTCCTTTGTCCACTATCTATATTTTTGATATCCGTAAAGTTAGACATTTTAATCAGCCTACTGCATTCTCCATTTCTAAACGAATTAGCCTGTTCATTTCAATCGCATATTCCATAGGCAGTTCTTTTACAAATTCAGAAATGAAGCCAAGAATGATCATTGTTTTTGCATCTTCCTCATTAAGGCCACGTGACCTTAGGTAGAAGAGCTGGTCTTCGCTTAGTTTTCCGACGCTTGCTTCATGCGAAACAGTAACGTCTTCCTCTTCTATAGTTATGTATGGGTAAGTATCACTTCTTGAAAGTTCATCAAGCATTAAAGCATCGCAGCGTACTGAAGTTGTGCTGTTCTTAGCACCCTTTGCAACCCGAACTAAGCCACGGTAGCTGGTTCTTCCGCTGTTTTTGCTTACGGATTTTGAGACTATGTGTGAACTTGTGTTAGGGGCTAAATGGACTGCCTTTCCCCCCGCATCTTGAATTTGACCGGCACCAGCAAAAGCCACGCTTAGTATGTCTGCGCTTGCTCCTGGCTCTAGCATGTAGACTGAAGGATACTTCATGGTGATTTTACTGCCAATGTTTGCATCGACCCAATATACGCGTGAATTCCCATAAGCAAAGGCCCTTTTTGTTACTAGGTTGTAAACATTGCTTGACCAGTTTTGGATTGTTGTGTATTGAACATGTGCATTTTTCTTTGCGATTATCTCGACTACTGCTGAATGCAGTGAATCGCTGCTGTACATCGGGGCTGAGCAACCTTCGATATAGTGGACTTTGGCACCTTCATCGACTATGATCAAGGTTCTTTCAAACTGACCGATGTTCTTTTCATTGATTCTGAAGTAAGCCTGTAAAGGTAGTTTAACTTCTACTCCTTTTGGCACGTAAATGAATGAGCCGCCAGAAAAAACTGCGCTGTTAAGGGCTGCAAATTTATTATCGCCTGGTGGAACTGTCTTGCCAAAATATGGCCTAAAAATGTCTTCATGTTTTTGGAATGCGGTATCAGGGTCGCAGAATATTACCCCCTGATCCTCGAGTTCTTTCTTTAGGCTGTGATAGACCACTTCTGATTCGTACTGTGCACCGACTCCGCCTAGGAATTTTCTTTCAGCCTCTGGAATGCCCAGCTTGTCGAAAGTTCTTTTGATTTCTGGAGGAACGTCTTCCCAGCGCTTTTGCTCGTGTTCACCTGGTTTTAGGTAGTAGGTAATATTGCCAAAGTCTATTGCTGAAAGATCAGGCCCCCAAGTTGGCATTTTTTTATTTTGAAAAA
>JACQQB010000078.1 GCA_016207225.1 Microcaldota archaeon
AGCCAAGACAATACCTACATTTAAGATACTCTCAACAAAGATCGTTTTTTTCGCTCTTCTATTCGTTGTTTTCTTCTCTCTCGTCATTCTACTAATGGTATTGTTTGTAGGTCCATCAACAACTGTTGGCACAACAACTCCATCACTAACTTTAAATCCCGGTCTAACAGCTTTCGCAAATGAGGTTGGTCATGCATCATTCTCCCAAGATGAAAGTCTAACGAACACAAAGGAAATTGCTTATGCTACAATAAAGGCCAACGCAACAAATTTGGACTATATCAACAGCACCATAGTTTTCTACAATGACTACATACCTAAAGATGTCTACCTAGTTATAGCGAACAGTGAGCAAACTGAATCCTATGACGAATTCAGGCATGAACTGCAAAATGAACTCGAATCCCAGGGTATAATCCTAAATGAAATTCACATATCCCAACTAGAGCAGCTGCCTCCAAGGACAAACGCTATCTTTATAGTCCCGACTGGGTTTGTCCCGGCTCTCTTACTAGGGCTTGAAGGTAATTTCACATACCTAAACCTAGTAAATTCTAACTCAACCATCATCTATATCGGTCATGCCTTCAATTTCGGTGCACTTACTAAAGACGGTAGAAAAATACAGGTTGACCAAAGGACATTGGACAAGTTTGGCCTTGATTTTCGGCAAGAAAGCCCAACCTCATCACGAGGCTATTCGTTTTCCAATGCGCAGTATTCCGTAAGTGCAAGTGCTTCCGGCACTTCCATAAGGCCTGAAATAAAAAATCTACACGGCTCGATGTTTTCAGCGCGCTATCCAAAAGGATATTTATTCTTTGTCCCGAATTCACTTGATGGCGGTTGGAGTAAAAATGGCACAAAAGCAGCTTCAGACGTAGCTAAGCTGATAAGAGAAACAGGTTGGCAACAAGAAACTGCAAAGGGCAACTTTATCATACCTGTTAACTCAACTGTAAATGAAACTAAAAAAGAAATTACAACTATCATCTACACTGATTCATTTGAAACTACGAACGGCACCTTGAAAATACTCCTAACAGGTGTTTATAAAAATAAAACACTGGATGTTACATTGCAATATCCATTACCCACAAGGGTGAAGGGTAGATTAAATCACAATGCAGTTCAAATGCCAACGTCATTGACTGATAAAACCATGACTATAAATGGCCTTCTAAATGAAGATGAAATAAAAACTGCGAGAATTCACATATTATCCATTAATTCTACCGGTGACGTGGTCTCTGATAAACTGGTATCCCAAAGACTGCTACCTACGAAAAGCCCATTCTCATATCAATACACTGTAGACCTGTCAAGTGACGACTATGTACTGAAGGCAGTTGACGATTCAGGGTACCTGTACGCACAATCATTCCTCCATATCCCAAACCTGAATATCAACCTAACCTCTGCAAACTGGGAAAGAGGAATATTCTTCTTTGAAGTTACAATAAAAAACCTCCAAACAAAAAGAAATGAAAAAATCGCTATAAAAAATGTAAAAATATCCTTAGATGATAAACAAAGCAAGACATTAGCAACAAATGAAACAACCCTTGCCTTGGTTTATAGGTACAATGAACAGTTCGATCAAAGTATCCCAGCAGGCCAGCATAAATTTACCTTTGATTTGGGTGTTCAGAAGATAAACATAAATGCTGTCTACACCCCATCAGTAGAATGGTACCAAAATCCACTTTACCAGGTAGGCATTCTAATCGTAGTTGTTTTGTTTATAGGAGGGGCTTTGATTAAGAGACCAGAAGCAGTAATATACAAACTCGACGTTCCGGATTTCCCACCATTCGCAATAACACGTGTACCAGTTACTCAAGAATCTGTCATAAGTATATTCGATCAAGTAAACAAAAATTTCAAATGGTCATACATGCCTCTAAACATCCAAGAGTTAAAAGCAGGCTTTAGTAAGCTCCATCACCAAGGTAGGCCACTATTAATCGGAGACTTTAATCTAGAAAGAATTCTTGATAGTCTAGCAAGCAAAAATAAAGTTCAAAAGGTTCTCAGTCTGTATGGTCTGAACGAATGGGAAAAAGCTACTCGCCACTCCCTGGAATATCTTGCTATATTCAGAAAAATGCGTGATATCTTCGTGCGCAATGCTATTCCATTTACGGATTTAGGAATCAGTGAAGACGCCTCTACCATTATCAGTGGGAACGTATATGTCCATATATATGAAAATGATGGAGTAATACCTAACGTTTTATCTACAATCGGCAAAGGAGAAACTATCCTAGTTTTCGATTCCAAAAACTCCATTGAAGAATTTACCGATAAGATGTATTCTTCCTCTTCTGCAATGCAGGTATTGAAAATTCAATACACACGTGGTAATCTTGTATTAGCTGCAGTAGAGGACCTAGAAAAAATCCTCATAGTTTAAACTGCTTCTTCACACATCTCTTGTAAATCTCAACCAATCTATCTACTGATTTTTCTATCCCATATTCTTTTGCAGTTTCAACTGCATTCTTACTAAGCTCCTTTCTTTTTTTAATTGTTTTAATTACTTTTTCAGCGCAATCATCAACGCTATTAATATCAAACAAGTACCCATTATACCCGTCTTTAACAAGCTCTTTTATTGCCAGATAATCTGCGCCTGCTACTGGCTTACCACATGCCATCGCTTCCAAAGCTACCAGACCCTGAGTCTCAAATTTCGATGGAAAAACCAAAACATCACTCGCTGAATAATAGCTAGGAAGTTCCTCATCCTTCACCAAGCCAGTAAAAATAAATGATTTCTCCACATTGTGTCTTATCACTAGGTTCTTATAATGCTCTAACGCAGGACCAGTACCAACAATAACAAAAGTTGTATTTGGTAATTCCTCCAATACAAGTAATGAAGCATCGATTAGCAATTCTAAATTCTTCTCAAGTGCAACTCTCCCAACATGCAATGCAACTATCCTGTCCTCCAGATTCCATCTCTTTCTTATATCGTTGCCATCTACTTCTGGATTAAATCTCCCAAGGTCTATCCCGCTGGGCAAAATGTCTATGTTCTTTACTTTATACTTCTCTAGCATTCCTTTTGCAACAGTGCTTGGAGCTATTACTAAATTACACCTATTCAAATACCATCTCAAATAAGTCCAAGCTATTCTTTGGGTCAATCCTTTTAACAGGTCCCTCTTAGTTATATAATGCATTGCCTCTGTCACAAAGGTATGGAATGTGCTAACTAACGGAATTTTCAGCATTCTGGAAGCTTGCAAAGCAGCCAGACCCATTGTAGCCATCCCATGCGTATGAATTACATCGATTTTAAGTGTTTTTACTTTTCTTTCAGCTAAAAATGGAAAAATCGCAACCCTATACTGTGGATATGGCTTAAAAGTAGTGGAAGTGTAGTAAAAAACATTCTTATCCTTATTCTCTTTCTTAGCTTTACTACTTCCCGAACAAAAAATATAGACCTCATGCCCCCTTCTCTCTAGCTCTTTTCTTGTATTGATTATGGATGAAACTACTCCGTCTCTATTCGGCAGATATGTCTCTGTAAAAAATGCTATTCTCATTAACTACTACCTATTCTTAACCACTTATTCTAAGAACCGTACATCTTACTATAACCCATTAAACTTGTTAAAATAGGCATAACATCCAATCCACGTAGAATTCCCAAGCTTCCTTTGGCACACGAAATCTCATCAAAACTCTTGATCCCATCTCTTCTTACAACATCTCCGTATAACACTATTGGCACTGCATGTCCAGAATGAGCTTTCAAACTTACAGGAGTAGAATGGTCTGAAGTAAGTGCTATTATCGAATTACTCTTTCTGATCAAGACTCCAATCATCTTATCTACTTTTTCAATCATCCTTACTTTTTCCTTCAAATTCCCATCGTGTCCTGCATTATCCGTTCCCTTAACATGTATAAAAACAAATTCATGCTTTTTCAACGCCTGAACCGCAGCAGTTCCTTTTGCCACTAAATCCGAATCATATCTGCCAGTAGCACCCTTCACTTCCAATATCTCCATTCCAAGGTACTTTGCAATTCCTTTGTAAAGTGCACCGCCAGCTATGCACGCACTACTAAATCCAAATTTTTCCTTTATACTAATGACAGGCTCATAAATTCCGGGTCCCCTTGTTAATATTATATTAGCAGGCATCTTCCCCTCAGCTTCCCTTTTCTTGTTTATCCAGTGTTTGCTTAAAATCTCATAACTTTTTTTAGTGAATAAATTGATTATTCTGGCAGTTTTTCTAGCCTCACTGCTCCCATCCAATGGTTTAGCCTCGTTCAGCTTATCCACTTCGTGGGGGTCAACATCACTTATATTCCGGGACAAGCCAGGTCCTCTCAATACCAATGCCGCTCTGTGTTCGACACTAGCTTTAAAAATAATCGTCACATCCTCTATCTTCATCCTGTCAATTTCTTTCTCTAAAATCTTCCCCTCATCCTTTATTCTTCCAGCTCTTCTATCTAATATTCTGAATTTTCTATCCACAGTTCCAAAATTACACCTAAACGCTATGTCATTTTTCTCTAGTTTTATCCCGACTCCCAAAGCCTCAAAAGTTCCCCTTCCACTATAATACTGCTTAGGGTCATAGCCTAAAATTGCCAAATGCGATGTATCACTTCCAGGAATAATGCCGGGACCTATAGAATACATTAGTCCAGAACTACCATGACTGACCATCCTATCTAGATTTGGTTTTTTTGCCATCTGCAAAGGAGTTTTGCCGTTTATCTGAAGATCTCCCAAGCCATCACAAACAATCAAAACCGCTTTCCTTTTCATCGAACCACTAATCTATCTATTTTAAGCTTTTTTTAACCTTTGGGTATCCTAAGTAATCTTTTCAAACAAAGGCTTAATCTCCCCAACTTCAAAACCAGGTTTTAATAGTTCCTGCCCAATTTTACCCCATGTTATCGTTTTATTTTCAATCCCAATTTGCAAAAGAAGCTTTTCAACAGTTCCAGGGATAAACGGGTAAAGTAAAATGGAAAGAGCTGTTATGGCTCTACTACATATGTACAAGCAATTGTTTATTCTATTCGCATCTTTCTCTTTCCATGGCTCTCTCTCACTCAAATAACGGTTAAGTTCTGTTGAAAATCCCAATATCTCCTCAAGGCTTTCCTTAAGCTTAAACTGTTCCATCAGATCTTCTACAACCTCTTGCTTTGTTTCTATTAAATCCAAAATGGACTGATCTCTCTCGTCAAGGTTTCCAGGTTTAGGTATCTTTCCTCCATTCAGTTTCTTCACTAAAATTAGGACTCTGTGTATGAAATTACCTATATTGGCAACCAACTCTGTATTCACTCTAGTTTTCAACGCTTCTTCTGAAAAATCACCGTCTTGACCCGTAGGAATCTCCCTAATTATAAAATACCTTACTGCATCTACCGAGTATTTTTCAGCCAAATAAACAGGATCAACAACATTTCCAAGAGACTTGCTCATCTTCTGCCCATTTATCGTAAAAAAACCATGTGCAAAAATCTTTTTCGGTATCTTATAACCTGCACTTAAAAGCATACCTACCCATATCACACAATGGAATCTTGTGATATCCTTTCCTATTATATGCACATCTACTGGCCAATATCTCTCATCCACTAAATAATTTATCAATGCATCAAACCATACCCAAAACTTATGTTTTTTGTCTATTGGCAAAGTTATTCCCCAACCAATATTGGGTCTTGAAATACTAATGTCCTTCAACCCTTCCTTGATAAAGTTAACAACTTCATTTTTTCTAGAGGTAGGTTCGATGTAATTCTCTGCCTGTATAAGCTCCAAAATCTTATCCTGGTATTTAGAAAGCTTGAAAAAATAGTTTTCTTCCCTTATTTTTTTAGGTGGTTTTTTATGCAGTGGACACTCACCATTCACTAACTCGCTTTCAGTCAAAAAAACCTCACAACCTTCACAATAAAGGCCCTCGTATTCTCCCCTGTAAATATCCCCTTTCTTATAAACTTTGTTGAAAAAGTTCTCGACATTCTTCTCATGTCTACCTTCCGTTGTTCTTATGAAATCGTCATGACTCACATTTAAAATAGTCCATGCCCTCTTCCATTTCTCAGCCATAACATCCGCATATTCCTTTATGTCCTTAAAGTTTCCTTGTTTAGCAGCCTGAACTGTTTTTACCGAGTTCTCATCCAGGCCAGTAAGGAAAAAAGTATCCTCTCCCAGAAGCCTGTGCCATCTTGCCACCACATCCGCAATTATTGTCGGATAGGCACTCCCAACACTAGGAGTTGAATTTATGTAATATATTGGTGTTGTAATAAAAAATTTGGACATATACCCTCTCACCCTAATCCTAAAGTGAATTAGTTAAATTTGACTAATGATTTAAATATATCTAATCCGCGGCTTAGCTGGAAAGTTTATAAAACATCATACCTAAAACTTCATTGGTATTTTTGTTACTTCCATCAGGTTAGCCTATATAATCTAGGTGTTATTATGGCCGAAGCATCCCCGTTAATCAAAAGGTTAGAAGAATTCTTCGAGGTCGTAGAAATTTACAAGAAACAATTAGATGTGCTCTTACACGAATATCCAAAAAAAAGAAGTCTGGACATAGACTATAAAGATTTAGAGCGTTTTGACCCGCAGCTGGCAGATGAACTCCTTGAAAGGCCAGATATTATTCTGGATACTGCTACAACTGCCTTGCAAAACCTGGTTTTGCCACAGGCTCAGGAAAATAAATTCGAGCCTCATGTAAGGTTCTTTAATCTAGGCGACGAAATGGACGTCCATATAGAGGATATAGGTGCAGACCATATTCAAAAGCTCATAAAAATCAAGGGTGTAATAACAAAACGCGCAGAAGTAAAACCAAAAGTTAAAGTTGCACTGTTAAAATGCAAATTCTGCGATGCAAGCTACAAGATTCCGATTACAAAAAACACCTTAATGCCCGACATCTGTGAAAGTTGCAGAAGAAGATCCCTGAGAATGGTAGATGAAGAATCATATTTTGTTAACTTGCAAAGGGCTGAGATGCAGGAACTCCTTGAAAGACTGAGGGGAGGCTCTCCAGCAAGTAACATTGAACTATGGCTGGAAGACGACCTGGTGAACTCCATAATCCCGGGCGACAATGTTGAAATAACAGGCATACTCCGGATAAGGCCTCCTACAAAAGTAAAAACCCAAGCTAGCTATTCCAAATTCATAGATGTATTGCACGTGCAAAGAGTTCAAAGAGAATTTGAAGAAGTCGAATTATCTGAAGAAGACAAACAACACATAATAGCACTTTCAAAAGACCCAGACATTTTTAATAAAATAGCAGAATCAATAGCTCCTGGAATTTATGGACATGAAGAAGTTAAGAGAGCGCTTACCTTGCAATTGTTCGGAGGAACTCCAAACAAGGAACTTCCTGGAGGAGGCAAAATAAGGAATGATATCCATCTATTGCTCATAGGAGATCCTGGAGCCGCAAAATGTGTCGATGGGGATACTAAAGTTGCCTTGGCAGATGGCAGTGTTGAGCCTATAAAAGAAATCGTTGAAAAAGAGCTACAAAAAGGATACAAAAAGTTGAAAGATGAGCATTACACAACAGGTAACCATGATATTTTCTCCTTAAATCTAGACTGTAAAATCACCAATACTAAAGCAACAGTTTTTCATAAAATCAAAGCCCCCAAATTTATGTATCAGATTGAAACTCTAACTGGGAAAACAGTCACAGTTACTCCAGAACATCCTTTCTTTATCTATCAAAATGGTTTTGTAAAATCAAAAAGGCAGAAGATGTAAAAATCGAGGAATTCATCGCTACACCTCATCATATCCCATTCAAAGGAGCCCTGCAAAGATTACCCAAGACTGACAAAGGCAAAACAAACGCCTCGCATGTTAAATTGCCCAAGTACCTGACAGCAAATTTTGCAAGATTTATAGGTTATCTGATCGGTGATGGATATGTTCGAAAAACAAGCTCCTATGAAATAAGCCTTTCAAACACTGACAAGACTCTCTTAAGAGACTTTAAGAGCATAGTCGAATCATTAAATCTTCCACTGCAATTGAGAATAGATAAAAGGAATGGGGTAAGCACTCTATTTTGCTTCTCTGTCGAGCTCGGAAAAATTCTTGAAACTATGGGGGGCATAGCAAAGAGATCCAAGGAGAAAAAAATACCTACTGAACTATTGAAAAGCCCCAACAACATAACTAAGGAATTTATAAAAGCATATTTTGATTGCGAGGCATCAGTGACTAAAAGAGGGGATATCGTAGTAACCTCAGCTAGCAAAGAGTTGTTAGAACAGGTTCAGACCCTCCTTCTACGATTTGGGATAATCTCCCAGCTTCATAAGACAACCGGAGTTGCAACAAACACCAAGCAAAAACTCAGGAGTACTTATTACAGATTAATGCTAAGCGGGGAAAATACAAAAATATTTTTAGAAGAAATAGGTTTTTCCTCTTCTAAAATGCAAAAATTAAGAAAATCTATCAAGTCCAAGAAGTTTAATACAAATATCGACATTATACCTAACTTAAAGAATATTCTAAAAGAAACTAGGGAGCAATTGGGCTTAAGTCAATTCAAATGCGGTGTCGCAAGATCTACCTACCAGCACCTTGAAAAAGGTGATAGGAACCCATCGCGCTCCACCTTCAAAAAAATTGTCTCTACTTTCCAAAAAGTTGACTCCAGCAAACAGAATAAAAATATTCTATTGCTCTCCGCACTATCTGATTCGCACATATTCTGGGACACAGTGGTAAAAAAGAGAAAAATAGCACCAAAAGAGGAGTGGGTTTATGACTTACAAGTGGAACCAACACATAACTTCATAGCAAATGGCATGATTGTCCATAATACAAGATTTTTGCAATACGTTGCAAATGTTGCTCCTAAAAGTATTTATGTAAGTGGAAAGTCTGTCTCTGGTGTTGGTCTTACTGCATCTGCTGAGAGAGACGAAGAAAGCGATGGCGGGTGGGTATTAAAAGCTGGAGCTCTAGTCCTAGCAAGCGGTGGAAATGCCTGCATAGATGAGTTCGACAAAATAGATGATAAGGAAAGGGCGGCACTTCACGAAGCAATGGAATCGCAATCTGTTTCTGTTGCAAAGGCAGGAATAGTTGCCAAATTCAAAGCCAAAACATCTATTCTAGCTGCAGCAAACCCAAAATATG
>JACQQB010000100.1 GCA_016207225.1 Microcaldota archaeon
GCATTTACACAGGGATAACGATTGCAGAATATTACAGGGATATGGGTTATGATGTTTCGGTTATGGCAGATTCCACGAGCAGATGGGCAGAGGCCATGCGTGAAATTGGTGGCAGGTTGGAAGAAATGCCTGGTGAAGAGGGCTATCCTGCTTATCTGGCAAGAAGATTGGCGGAGTTCTATGAAAGGGCAGGAAGAATCGTTTGTCTGGGAAATGACAAGAGATTAGGCTCGGTAACAGTCATTGGTGCAGTTTCTCCGCCGGGAGGAGACATTTCTGAGCCGGTTTCGCAGAACACTTTGAGAGTTACAAAAGTTTTCTTGGCGCTGGATGCAAGCTTGGCGCAAAGAAGACACTTCCCTTCAATCCACTGGCTTAGAAGCTATTCATTATATTTGGAAAGGCTTAGGGACTGGTACAGTGATAACGTTTCACCGGAATGGCTGGATTTGAGGAATAAGGCGATGAACATACTGCAAAAAGAGGCAGAATTGCAGGAGATTGTACAATTAGTCGGACCGGACGCATTGCCTGAAAAGGAGAGGGCAGTTCTTATTTCAGCAAAAAAGATAAGAGAGGATTACCTGCAACAGAGCGCATTCCACGAGATAGACACATACGCAAGCTTGAAGAAGCAGTACATGATGATCAGGACAATCCTAAGATATTATGATAAGGTAATGGGTGCATTGGAGGTTGGAGTACAGTTGAAGAAAGTTTTAGAGTTAAGCCAGCTCGATGAGGAGATAGCCAGAATGAAGGAAATCCCTGAAAAAGAGGCTGAAACGAAGATCAATGCACTTATGAAGAAAGTTGAAAGCACTTTTGATTCGTTAATTAATGAAAGAAAATCAGAGGGATAGAATATGGTAGTAAAAGAATATCAGAATGTAACTGAAGTCGCAGGTCCGTTGGTTTTTGTAGAAGGGGTAAGCGGCGTCGGGTATAATGAATTGGCAGAGATAATTCTGCCAAGTGGCGAAAAGAGAAAAGGACAGGTGCTGGAAGTTAGCAAGAACATAGCAGTTGTTCAGATTTTTGGAGCAACGACCGGCTTGGATACCAATAAGACTAGCGTTCGCTTTTTAGGGGAAACTTTGCACTTGTCAGTGTCTACAGACATGTTAGGCAGGGTATTTAATGGAATTGGTGAGCCTAGGGACAGGGGTCCGGCGATAATAGCAGAGGATAAGATAGATATCCTGGGTAGTGCTATCAACCCGTATGCCAGAGCAGAGCCAAGGGATTTCATACAGACTGGCATATCTACAATAGACGGAATGAATACATTAGTAAGAGGGCAGAAGTTGCCCATATTCTCAGGTTCAGGTTTGCCACACAATCAGCTTGCAGCCCAGATAGCAAGGCAGGCCAAGGTTCCTGGGAAAGAGGAGGACTTTGCAGTTATTTTTGCTGCCGTAGGTATAACGCATGAGGAATCAAGTTTTTTCATGAGGGATTTTGAAAGGACTGGTGCGTTGGAAAGGGCAGTTCTATTCCTTAATTTAGCAGATGACCCAAGCATTGAGAGATTGATTACACCAAGAATGGCTTTGACTACTGCGGAATATCTGGCATATGAGAAGGATATGCAGATTCTTGTTATCATAACCGATATGACTAATTATTGTGAAGCCTTAAGAGAGCTTGCAAGTGCAAGAGAGGAGGTTCCTGGAAGAAGAGGTTATCCAGGCTACATGTACACAGACTTGGCAAGTATTTACGAGAGAGCAGGCTGCATTAAGGGAAGAAAAGGAACGATTACCCAGCTTTCAATCCTGTCGATGCCTGGTGATGATATAACAAACCCGATACCTGACCTGACGGGTTATATAACAGAAGGCCAGATTGTGCTAGGAAGAGATTTGCACAGAAGAGGTATTTACCCATCTATTGATGTCTTGCCCTGCTTATCAAGGTTGATGAATTTGGGTATTGGCAAGGAGAAAACAAGGGAGGACCACAGAGGAGTTGCAGACCAGCTTTATGCTGCTTATGCAGAAGGAAGGGACTTGAGGAGCTTGAGTGCAGTGGTAGGTGAGGAAGCGTTGACAGAAACAGACAAGAAATACCTGAAGTTTGCAGACTTGTTTGAGCAGAGATTTGTCACGCAGGGAAGGCAGGAGGATAGGAGCATAGAGCAAACACTGGAGTTAGGCTGGGAATTACTGTCTGCATTGCCTGAAAGCGAATTGAAGAGAATCAAGCGTGACTACATAGAGAAGTATGGCAAGAAGTACAGGAAGTAGGTGCTTGAGAGATGCCTGAAAATTTCAATCCGACAAGAATGGAATTGCTTAAAGCAAAGAATAAGATTAAGCTAGCCCTGAAAGGGCATAAGCTGTTGAAGCAGAAGAGAGATGCGCTTATCTTGAAGTTTTTTGACATTTTGGAGAAGGCCAAGGATTTGAGGACTGAGCTTAATGGGCTAATGGCCCAGGCATTTTCATCCTTAGGCATGGCAGAGGCAGTCCATGGGAAGTTTGAAATAGAGAATGCTGCTAATTCAGTGAAAAAAGTGCCTTCAATAAACGTTAAGGTTGAGAATGTCATGGGAGTAAAGATTCCGGGAGTTGAAGGCGTAGATGTTAAGAAAACCCTAAGTGACAGAGGATACAGCATAATGGGAACAAGCGCTAAAATTGATGAGGCGGCTGAAAAGTTTGAAAGTGGGTTGGATATGGTGATTAAGTTAGCCCAGACTGAAAATGCCCTTAAGAAGCTGATAAAAGAAATTGAAAAGACCAAGAGGAGAGTTAACGCTTTAGAGTTTGTAGTCATTCCAAACTTGCAATTGCAGGCCAGGACCATTGCAATGCGCCTGGATGAGATGGAGAGAGAAACCTTCTTTACATTAAAGATAATTAAGAAGAAGCTTGCTTAACTAATGCGCTAGTTTGACAGGTGTCCTGAGTTGTTCATAGAGCCATTTTTCAAAAGTAGCTCTCGAAGAGCCGACATAGACTCTTTGCTTTTTTCCTCCTGTATATGAGATTACAGTGGGTATTCGGGAAACACCAAGTTCTTTAGCAAAACTTTTGTTTGTGCTGGAAACATCAATTTTATAAAAAGTTATTCTTCCCTTGAAGTTTTGTGCCATTTCTCCAACGATTGGTGAGAATGTTTTGCATGGAGTACACCAAGAGGCAGTAAAGTATACAACCACAAGTTGCTTAGGTTGAGATATTTTAGAGTTGTAGTTGTCTTTGTTTATTTCTTCAACCATCAAATTACCTTTTAAGCTCTTTTATAGGAACCCCGCCTACAAAACTTCCCGCATTGACATTTTTATTTACAAGTGAGGCGGATGAAACTGTTGCATTGTCACCTATCTCTATACCAGGCAATACTGAGACATTTACACCTATAAGTACATTCTTGCCTATTTTAACTTTTCCCTTTCTCCATTCTTCAATGAGGAATTCGTGTGTAAGAATTAATGAGTTGTAGCCGATTATGCTGTTGTCCCCAATTTCTATAAGTTCGGGGAAGAAAATATCAAACATGACTCCGAGGCCTATTGAAACGTTCTTCCCGAGTTTAATGCCTATTAGGGAATAGAAAAAGCGCTTGAGAGCTAGTGAAGGAAGGTATTTGCAGGTTTCTATTATTACAAAGTTAAAGGCAATGACAAATGGATTCCTTACCTTATGCCAGAGAGTCATTGAGTTTACATTGTTTACTTTAAAGCTTTCGTAATTGCGCATGATGATAGGTATTTGCCAATAGTTAAAAAGCTTGCCTTGCATTTTTAGAATCGGATTAAATAGATGACTTAAGCTTTTGAAGAAGTAGTCTAGAGATCTTGGTTTTCAACAAAAGTTTTGTGCAATGCATTGGCTGCTGCTTCCAGATGTTCCCTTGAGATTATTACTGAGATACTGCTTTCAGATGCACTTTGAGAAATGGCTATGATGTTGATTTCTTGCTGTGCCAGTATGCCGAATACTTTTGCTGCTGTGCCTACCTTACCCTTCATCGCATTGCCGACAACTGAAACTGAGCTGTAACCGCGTTTGACCTGCACATGGGATTTGTGGCTTAGCTTCCTGACGATATTCTCTATTCTGTCAGTTTCTTTTTCATTGACAACTATTGAAATTTCACCATACGATGATTCAGTCAGCAATAACGGATAAATGTCCTTTGCTGCAAATTCCGTTATTATGTCGGCGAATGTTTTCATCATTTCAGTGTAGCCTATCAAGTTGATTATTGAAACTTCCTTCATTGTCTGGATTACTATTACATCTGTCATTTTATCACTTATCACTGTACCTATATGATTTTCAGGACTAAACTCTTTAATCTTTATTGAGATATCTGACTGCATCGCTGGTAGGATAGCTTTACTGTAGATTACTTTGGACCCATAATTGGCCAATTCCAGTGCATTTAGGTAATTTATTGATGGGATTATTCTTGCTTTTGGGATTATTTTAGGGTCACCCGTCATTAGGCCTTTAACATCTTTCAGCAATATACAGTCACATTTGAAAGCTGCGGCAATGAAAGCTGCAGTGTAGTCCGAGCCGCCTCTGCCAAGGGTAGTGATTTCCCCTCCCCTATTCTTCCCTACAAAACCGGCAACGATTGGGATCTGGTTTAGGGATAATTTTTGTTTTATGGAGGCTATTGAGCTTTCGAGGATTACCCCGTTCCCGAAGTTATCATCAGTGAAAATGCCTGCTTCCTTGTCACTTAATGCTACTGCTGGCAAGTCGTTGTCGTTGAAATAAGCGGCTATGATCTGGATAACCAGTCTTTCACCGTATGACATTATCTGGTCGAGCATTTCAGCAGTAATTTCATGAGCGTAGGATACTTTGGTCAAGTCTTTTGAAAGACTCGCTAGGAATGATTGTACTGTGTGTTTAGTTTCTTCCTGCCTTTGCTTGGATAAACCTTCGAGAGAGGAGAAATGGACTTCTTCTAGCTTTTTAAGGTCATATTTGCCTTGCTGGGCATTTTTAGCCTGAGCTATGAGTTCATCAGTTACGCCCTTAAATGCAGACACAACTATGATTGGCTGTTCATAGGTTTTGACTATTTTTATGGATTTCAGTATGTCGTCTTTGCTAGTCAAGCATGAACCACCAAATTTCAAAACGACTGCCATTGGACCACAGTGTTAATTTCTATATTCCAAAGAATAAAACATTATAGGAGATGTAATACTTCACCAACATTTTTAAAGATGTAGGTAGGCTTAACTTCGAGTAATTTTTCCCTTGTGTGGACGCCTGTAAGAACACCGGCAGTTGAAACTCCCGCAGCCCTTCCTGCAAGGATATCCTCTGCCATGTCCCCAACGTAAATTGCCTTTTCATGATGTGATTTCAAATGTTTTAGTGCAGTTATTATTCCTTGGGGAGAAGGCTTGAATTCATCAACTTCATCCTTGCTAATTACAATTTCAAAGTATTTTTGCAGATTGTGCTTTTTTATTTCATCCCTGATTCTTTCACCAGAACCATTTGAGACTATTCCTATTTTGTAACCATTTTTCCTTATTGTATCAAGCGTTTTTTGGGCTTCGGGCAGTAGATTTAGGTTTTTCTGTTCTTGCATATAGAGTTCCATCCATAGATTGTCTGCTTCTTCAAAGCATTCTTCCTTAATGCCGTTCATTTTATAGTATAGGTGGTAGTCTGCGCAGAATTTTGTCTTAAAGTCCTCTTGAGATGGTATTTTGAGGTTGTATTTGGCTAAAAGCTTCTTATAGATAGTATAGGATAAGCCAACTGAATCATAGAGTGTGCCGTCCCAGTCAAAGATTATGACATCATAGAGCATATTATAATTATGTAGGAGAAAATTAATAATACGATGATGACAGAAGGTGATCACGGAGCTTTCGCTATGAGGAGAGACGTGCGGTCTGAGTATTATTCATCAGCCTGACCAACATGGAAAATCAGCGGAAAAAGACACACAGTGCATTTCCGCGTCTATTTCCTAGGGAAATGAAAACGATTCTGGAGAGCTAACAGACTAGGTTATTGACGAGTTTTTAGAAGCCTGAGCTTGATTGTTGCCTTATCTTAATTATTTTGTTCGACGAAACTCAGAAAAGGTAAAATATTGAGAAAAGCAGGACACAGTGTGTTTCCTTAGGAAATGCGCTGACTATGCTCTTCTACAAACTTTCCAGAAGCAACAATCCATACATCTTTTGATGTAAGGAGTTGGTTGGGGCATAATTTCATTTTCAATCAGGTGGTTTATCTCTCTGATTACCTGTTTTACTTCCTCTAGTTCATTATTGGTAATCGGTACTTTAACCATGTCACCGGTTTGCTCAAATTTTATAAATGCAAATGGGACAGAATAACCAAGGCATTCTGTTACCAAGAGACTTTCTGCCAATACCTGAATTCTGAAGGTTCGGTATAGTTTTTCTGGTTTCTTCGTATTTTTGTATTCAATGGGAAAGGCTTCACTTTTATCTTTGTCAATGAGTAGGCAGTCTAATACAGTCCTGAAGTTTAGTTCTTTTGACCCTAAAGAGAGGTTATAGAGTTTTGGAAGTTTTTCAAA
>JACQQB010000081.1 GCA_016207225.1 Microcaldota archaeon
GCATACAATCTTTCCATTGATAATAGGGGGGTACCAATAGCTTATATTGACAGTGAATACCTTTTGGGCGATCAGAGGATCATAACTTATCTAGAAGGAGAAATCAAAGCCTGCCTAAAATACCCCTGTACCAAAGACCCGATTGAGCATGTGAAAAAATAGTAAAATCAGTCCTGTTCCTTATGCTCATTCCTTCTTCCCTTGATTATTTTTCTTCTTTCTCCACTGTTGCTTGTAATTATCTGGTTTTTACCTATCTCAATGTCAAAAATAAGAAACTTCTGTGATTTAAGGTTTGAGCTCTTCAGGTTTATCAGGTGAAACTTCAGGTCATCGTAAGTAAAGCCCCTGGCCTTCGAACTCATCACTATAACGGCTATCTTGGGCTCCGCTTTCAGGAGTCTATCCACTGCTCTTTCTAGGTTCCATTTCGAGCCAAACTCAACTTCAAAGGCAGCCATTCTCCTTCCTTCTCCGTCATTCCAGACGCACTCCGGCTCTTCTCTTCTTTCCATGTTAACTTTTACAGTGTATTTTTCTTTTCCAAGCTGTTCATAATAATCAATTATGGAATCATGCAAGTTTGATGTCCTTTGCTGCAAAAAGGCCCTCATCTGAATTAAATCCACAATCCTGTTCAAATCTTGCAACTTCCCACCAAATCCTCAACATTTTTATATTGCAGATAGATTATCCTTGTTTCTATTTAAATTTTTACACCCAAATGTTTATCATGTTCAGTAACTCCGACGGAGAGTATTTGGTTAAGCTTGCCAGGAACACGATTAAAACGTACCTGGAAAAAAAGCAGATAGCATTTGATAACTCCAATCCCAAATTCTTAGAGAGAAGAGGAATTTTCGTTACTCTTGAAACCAATCCAAAAAAAGAGCTTCGTGGTTGCATGGGTTATACCCTGCCAACCAAATCACTAAACATAGGCACGAGTGAATCCGCGCTGAATGCAGCTTTCTTCGATTCCAGGTTTCCTCCATTAAAGCCTAACGAGTTTGATAAAATTCTAATTGAGGTGAGCATCCTAACTCCATTGCAGCCATTCAATGCCAAAAGGATAGAGTATCTCAACCTGGTTCAAATAGGTAAGGATGGCCTCTACATCCAAAAGGATGAAATCAGTGCAGTCATACTCCCACAAATCGCCAAGCAGGAGAAATGGACCAGCGAAGAATTCCTCTGCCAGATAAGCTATAAGGCGGGCCTATCCCCTGATGCTTGGCTTGACAAATCTACTCACCTGTTCAAATTCCAATCCCAAAACTTTACTGAATCCGCACCAAACGGGAAGGTTGTGCCAACATCTTAAGGTAATCCCATGGTTAAAATAATCAAGGTCTCAAACACACTTGTACTTCCACTTAACTTTGAGGCATACAAGAAACTGGATCTGAGTGAAGGGGAAGAGGTGGAGTTTTTTGAACTAAAACCAGGAATATTCATAATCGCCAAAAAAACTAAAATTTCCCAGATAGTCAAAGCAGAGGTTGAGCCTGAACTTCAGAAAAAGGCAGAAGTGCCTGCTGAAAGCAAGGATGTCAAGGTAAACGATGAAATCACCGAAGAAGGAATCAATGTCCTCAAAAAATTAAACGAATATAAATTCGAATTAAGGATACCTGAAAAAGTTAACAAAGAGCTCAGCGACAATGAAAGAAAAATCCTGACTGGCCTGATACGGAAAGGCTATGTGACAATCTATAAGGGCGGTAAATACAGTAAAACCGGAGTCTATAACATACCAAATAAAATCTATGACAAATTTTATGAGCTAATAAAAAAGAGAAAAGAACCAGCAGCCGTACTAACGCCAATCGAAAGCTTGCAAAAGCTAGGGCATGCGGTTTTAGAAAATGAAAGCGTGGCAAAAGAAATTTCAGTTCAGCTTGAAAAAAGGATAAGGCAGGGTGAGATTCTGGGGGTTCGTGGTTTTGACGGAAAGTTCTACATCGTAACAAGGGCCCATTACCTGACAAATTCCGAGATGATACAGGGAATATTAAGGCGAGGAGATAAAAAAACTTCTGAAATAGCCAAATCCTTAAGTATAAATGAAACAGACTGCATGGCATTGCTGAAAATTATGAATGAAAAGGGTGAAATAATAGAGAAAAGGAAAGATCTCTACACACTTGCTTGATTTCGGTGTATAATATGAGAATTATCAAAGACCCGCTGTATGGCAGTATAAAGGTTTCTGAGTGCGAGCTTAAGGTTATCGACACTCCTGACTTCCAGAGGCTGAGGAGGATAAAGCAGCTTGCAATGGCCTTTCTAGTATACCCAGGTGCTAACCACACCAGGTTCGAGCATTCATTGGGCACGATGTTCTTAACCCAAAAAATATGCGAAAACCTGGATTTCACTGGAGACACAACGGAACTTCTGAGAATCACTGCACTTTTGCATGACATAGGCCACGGGCCATTCTCCCATGAGTCTGACGAGATACTCAAGGAATACTTTAACCTATCCCATGAAGACGTAGGTCTGTCCAGAATAAAAAATTCCCAACTGAAGGACCTGGTTGGTGAGGCTGGCTATACTTTAAACGATATAAAAAAGATTTTTTTTGGCAAGGGTTATGGGGAAATAATAACCAGTGAAGTCGGCTCTGACAGGATGGATTACCTGGTAAGGGATTCACATAATACTGGGGTGGCTTACGGAATTATCGATACTGACCGAATAATCAATACGGTTCAGTGGGACGGAGGCAAGCTGGTTGTAGATGAGAGCGGCTTGGAGGCTGCGGAATCCCTTCTGATCGCCCGCTTCCTGATGTTTTCAACAGTGTACCTGCACCACACTGTCCGAATAGCCTCCGGAATGCTCAAAAAATCCATCTATTCTGCACTGAAAGAAAAGGTAATCAATCCAAAAGACTTCCTGCACCTTGATGATAATTTGTTACTAACACTCCTCCAGAATGCAAGAAACAATAACCTTGTCAAGATGCTTGAAAAAAGACAGCTTTACAAAAGGGTTTATGAAATCAGCTGGCAATCCCTGTCTGAAAAAGGAAGAGCAATCTTTACAGACCCGAAGAAAAGGCTTGTTGCAGAAAAAGAAATAAGTGAAACGGCAGGAGTTGAAGAGGAAGAGGTTGTCCTCTGTGCTCCAACAAGGTTTGTTAAAGAAAAGGAACTCTATATCTCAACCAATGGGAATAAAGTGCTTTTCCAGAACGTTTCCGACTTGGCCAAATCCATAACTGAAGCAGCACAGAAC
>JACQQB010000086.1 GCA_016207225.1 Microcaldota archaeon
GAACATCTATTTTCACAACCTCTAATAAAAAAGTCAAAAGATTATGAAAAACTTCGTAAATTAGCTTCCAAAGCCCTAAGTAAGGAAATCTACAATCCATATCATGGGCTGTCAAAACACAACTGGAAAAAATACATTCTTACCTTCAACAAGTCCTACATGGAGAGACCCGCCAAAAAATACCTCTATGTTTTAAGAGGCTTAATGGCAGGAATTTACGTACTTGAGAAAGGCAAAATTACTCCAGATATAAATGAGTTAAATAAGCATTTTAAATTCCCTGTAGTAGACCGACTTGTTAAAATAAAAACAGAGGGCGGAGAAAAAACACTTACTTCAGGCTATCCGGAAGCGGATGATTTAATTGAAAAGCTCTGGAAAGAAATCGACATAGCAAAAGAAAACAGTTCACTTCCAGATAAGCCTTCTAATGAAATTAAAGAAGAGGCAAACGAGCTGTTGCTTGAAATAAGGATGTCAAACTGGAAATTATAATCAGTGATTCGATGCTAGGACAAAAATTCGAAGGCGTTTTTCTAATAAGTGGCAAGTTGGCAACCAAGAGTTTTGCCCCTAATTCACGGGTATACGATGAAAGAACAATAAAAATGGATAACACGGAATATCGTTTTTGGGATCCTCAGAAGTCCAAAGCCAGTGCCGCTATCCTCAAAGGCCTCAGGCAAATGCCTATCCGAAAAGGAACCAAAGTCCTTTATTTGGGTGCAGGCAGCGGTACGACTGCAAGCCATTTCAGCGATATTGTTGAAGATGGTAAAATATACTGTGTTGAATTCGCACCAAGGTCTATGAGGGACCTAATCAGAACATGTGAAAGAAGGAAGAATATGCTTCCTATCCTGGCAGATGCAAGAAGACCTGAAACCTATCAAAAATTTATTCAGGATGCAGATGTCATCTACCAGGATGTTGCTCAGCCAGACCAGGCTAAAATACTTATCAACAACAGCAGGATGTTCCTAAAGAAGGACTCTCTAGCGATGATAGCTGTAAAATCCCAATGTATAGATGTTGTTAGAGAGCCAAGCGAAGTTTACAAAGAGCTTATCGAGGAATTGGAAAAAAACAATTTCGAGGTACTAGACAAGATGGACCTCTTCCCATTCGATAAGGATCACTTATTTATCCTATTACGATACAAAGGCTAAAGCATGCTAAACTCCAAAAAAAGTGAACTGGCCAAAATAAACAAAAAAATTCCACAGCTTTTGCAGAAATATAACCTTTGCAACAACTGCTTGGCAAGGCAATTCCTGTCTGACCGTAAAAAAATACTTTCTATAAAGACTAATTCGGAATGCTATCTCTGCAACAATATATTCAGTAACACCAAACAGCTAATCGAAAAAGCCATAACTCTTGCTAAAAATCTGGAATTCAGAACATTTTTAGTCGGTACACAAGTTCCAAGAGAGATGCTGACAAGGGAAGAAGCTGTCTGGGATTACAACGGCATAGAAAATACCGAGTCAATAAAAACCGAACTGAACAGATTAAACGGAAGAATTCTTGAAAAAAAACTTAAGAAAAAAGTTGATTTTGCAAACTATGACCTACTGATTCTCCTGGATTTCATTAACAATAATGTCAAAGTCCAAATAACTCCCATTTACATCTATGGGCATTACCTAAAATTATCAAGGGAACTAAGTCAAACAAAATGGCCGTGTGATTGCAATGGAAAAGGATGTGAAAAGTGTAATTTCAAGGGTAAAATGTATACTTCTGTTGAAGACCTTGTGGGTTATCCGGTAATAGCCGAAAGCAGTGGCATTGGCAGCAAGTTTCACGGTGCAGGCAGGGAAGATGTAAACGCAAGGATGCTGGGTAATGGAAGGGCGTTCATCCTTGAAATTTCAGAGCCAAAGAAAAGGAAACTGGATTTAAGAAAATTAGAAAAGACCATAAACAGCAAGCATAAAAAATTGATACAAGTTAAAAACCTTGCATTTTGCAAGAAATCGCACGTTGAGTTGTTAAAGAGCGTTCGCCTTGAAAAAGTATACAGGGCAATAGCAAGAGCAGGTAGGAATTTAACCAAAGAGGACCTGGCCGAAATAATGAAACTTAACATAATAAACCAAAATACTCCCACCAGGGTTTTGCACAGGCGTGCTGATAAAGAAAGAATGCGAAGTATTAAGAGTATCACCGGAAGACTATTGGGTAAGAAAAAGCTGGAGTTGATCATAGCTGCAGAGGCAGGCACGTACATAAAGGAACTAATAAACGGGGATAATGGAAGGACAAAACCAAGTGTTGCCGAGATTTTAAATACAAACGTCGCATGTGTTGAACTTGATGTTATAAAGATAAAAGACGGGTTCCTTGATGAATTGATGGCAGGTTGATTTATGGCAGAATTCGAAGCATTAAGAGTTGCAATAGCAGTCTTAGGCACCGTAATAGCTACTTACTATGACTTGTTTAACAATAGAAACGTACCCAATATGCTAACTTATTCTCTTGTTGGCTTAGGCCTGCTTTTTAACGTTCTTGAAGGTATAAGTTCAGCATACATAATATTAACTGCAATCGTAATTTTTGTATTAGGCTATCTACTGTATATCAACGGCCAGATAGGTGGTGCAGATATACTGCTGTTTGCAGCGATAGCCCTGCTAATCCCGCGACAGCCTACTTTCTTCGTAAGCTCCAGCGGACTTTTAGAGTTCCCATTCATCATATCGCTGCTCATTACCTCTGGCATATTGTTCGCAACTTACATGCTGTTTTATTATTCACCCAAAATAGTGCTGGCCATTAAAAACCACGAAGTGAAAATACAAAATACCAACCTAATCCTGGGAGCACTGCTAACATTCCTATTCATAATCACCATTAATCTGCTTAACCAGGTTGTATCCCTCTCACCCCTGTACATTGGCATAATCAGCCTGATAGTCCTATCC
>JACQQB010000090.1 GCA_016207225.1 Microcaldota archaeon
ATTCTATATAGTTCCTACCAAAGTTTCTAACCTGGCCTTACTCCGGGATTTGGCAGTCCGCGAAGGCGGGATTGGAGCAACCATCCTAGTTTACCAAAATAATAAATACATAATACCCAAGGAACCAAAAGGCGGCGTATCCATCCCTAGAGATTTGCAGAAAAAATTCAAGCCTAATTTCACAATAATACTAACTTATGGTGCTAACAAGCACATCTTAGAAAGAGCTGCATGGAGCATTGCTTCCAAAATACTAAATCTTTAACTACCATTGTTCCCTTTTAATTTTTCCAGGGTCTGCTCCTAACTTCTGCAATATACTCACAATGTCCTGGGTCATTTCTGGCGAGCCACAAATAAAGAATGACTTCTCCTTCACATCTCCTACATACCTGCTAATCTTTTGTTCATCAAACCTTCCGCTATCTCCATCCCACCTTATATTCTCATCTGGTTGTGTTACTGTATAGTGGACTTTAAACTTCCCATTCTGCTCTGCGAGTTTGTTAAGCCTATCATAAAAAATAATCTCATCAGCTTTTTTATTGCTGTACAGCAAAATCATATTCACATCCAATTTCTTGTCAAAGCAATACTGTATCATGCCCATTATTGGCGCAATGCCCACACCACCTGCAATAAACACTGCTTCCTTAACCTCTGAATCTATGAAACAAAACTTGCCATAAGGGCCCCGAACTCCAACAGGACTTTCCCTTCCAACTTTCC
Organism: Microcaldota archaeon; assembly: GCA_016207225.1. Taxonomy (GTDB): domain Archaea; phylum Micrarchaeota; class Micrarchaeia; order Burarchaeales; family JACQQB01; genus JACQQB01. The sequence goes on from JACQQB010000090.1 coordinate 730, forward strand.
AGAGTTTCTGCGTAAAGTTCCCATAAACCTTTATGGTCAGGTCTATAGAACTATCCCTAATTGGCGAGGAAGAAATTGAGTATGCCCTCGCATCTCCGAATGTTTTCCCATCCTCTTTCAATAAATGCAGCATAACAAACTGCCCAGGTATAAACTTTACAGGTTTTTCCAGGATAGGTGCTACCCTATAAGTCCTAACATTCTTAACCTCTTCAACTATATCCACTATTCTATATTCCTCAGTAGCTATCATACTTCCACTCCTCAGAGTTTCTTCAACTTATAATACAATGCCAAAAAGTAATGCTTGTTAGCATCCAAGAATTCTTTATTCTCATTCAACAAGTCCTCATACATCTTCCAATTCCTCATCATCAAGGGTTTCAGCTCTCCCTTGTAATCACTGCTTATTCTCTTAAGCGGATGTACGTTGTAAAATCTCTTCTCCTCTATCTCAAAACCATAATCTCTAAAGACAGGCTCAATCTCACCCTCTTTGACCGGTGTATCATAATACCTGTGCATTCCAGCAAAATGAACTAAAATATCCTTGCCAATGCACTTTATGAAACCTATCGGGTCCTCAAATGCACCATGGTTATGGTGGTTATGCTCAGCATGACCAGAGTCCATCGATAGGTAAACAACCCCACCCTTTTTCGTAACGCTTGCAAGCTGCTCCACAAATTTCTTCCTGTCTGTGACATGCTCCAATACCTGTGTGGAAACAACAACATCAAAACTAGGTTCAGTGAAAACCTTGTCCAGCTCATAAGCACTTAAAGTATAGAGCTTTACATCCCATTTCTTCTCCTTGGCTATCCTCTCTGCCTCATCAACTTTAGCAACATCCACTCCGTGGAATTCGAATTTCATACCGTTGTTAAATATCGGCTCCCAAAACTGCAATGGCAACGGGCCAGCACACCCAATATCCAATACCTTCAGCTTTTTACTCTTAATCTTCCAGAGTTCTTCCAGAATGTGCAGTTTTGCCGTATTCCCCTGATTCTGGGCGCCTACTTCATAAAGTTCCATGTTATTTCACTTTTTGCGAATAAAATTCCAATTAGGTTTAACTTTCCATGTGAATATTTAAATTCCTAACGAAAAAGACCTAGGTGCTGAATGAACTCCCGCACGAACAGCTTCTTTTTGCATGCGGGTTCTTCATCACAAAGCCTGAACCATTTAAAGACTCCCTGTAGTCTATGACAATCCCATCCAATGTGTTTGAATACTCCCTAGAGTAGAAAACCTTCAAGCCTTCATACTCCACAACTACATCGCTTTCACTAGCCTTCTCATCAAACTCCATCTCATACGAATAGCCAGCACAACCTCCAGGAATCACCGAAATCCTCAATCCCTGGTCCTTTTTGCCTTCTTTCTCCATTAATTTCTTAATCTGAGAAACCGCAAGTGAAGTTAGCTTAACCTCAGCCTTCTGGTCCTTAACTTCCTCTGCTTTTTTGACCATCAATTCATTTATCTCCTTGATTATCTTGTCTACCTGTTCGTCATTTAACCCATGTCCCTTTGCCCCGCCCTCAATCGTTTCGTAAGGGGAAACATGACAGCCAACACACTGGAAGCCATACTTCATCATAACTTCTACTGCTTCTGGGGACCTAGCTACTACATCACCAATAGTCATATCCTTAGTTATCATCAAACCTCACCTTTTCAGCGATATAATTTAGCAATTTCGTAGTTAATAAACATTATCCTATGCTTTTGACGAATCTACGGGACAAAACCAACCTTTAAATAGTCTGAAACCTACAATAATACACTAATTCTGAGGCTTTAAGATGAACGACCAAAGGACAAGAGGACCTACCCCACAGGCTAGCAGAACCCTTATTCCGGATCCTACTAAGTTTACTCATGCGGACCTTCTAATTGAAAGGTTAGCTCAAAAGATAGACTCACCTCTTGTAACTACGAATCTAGTTGAAGCTACCTTATCCCAAGCTATAAGAGGCCTAGTGGCCAGTGATGGAGAAATGAGTTCTCAAGCACTACTCTCTATTGCAGCTTCCAGAGTAAATGGATTGGATAGAATTGCTTCACTGGGATGGGCAGGTGTGGATGCCACAGTTCTCATGGAACTTGCCTTGGACATTTTTGAACAATTTTGCGTGGGTGGTAAATTAGGGGTTAAGTATGAAAAAGACAAGCCAAGGACACATGGATGCAAGACTGCCTTGGAAGTTTTTAGAGACAGGGAAGGGGATTGCAA
>JACQQB010000084.1 GCA_016207225.1 Microcaldota archaeon
GCCTATATATGCTGTATCATCCACCTCTGCGCTTAGCTCTACAAAGCCTCCAATACTTCCGTCAGGGTTAACATGGAGGTAGCCAAGGCGTTTTATATCTAAAAATTCTCTTTCAACGACTCTAGACTCTTGTATTGCCCTTTGTGCAGCCTTACTCAAGTCATATGCTTTAACATATCTCTCCAACAAGTCTCCTCTTGAAATCGTTTCTTTAAGAGGCTCTGCAATAATTCTCCTAACAATCTCATCGATTTTCCTAGGATTAGGAGAAGTTTCCCTATCTATGGCTCTAAAAACTATGGCTCTGCTCAACTAAACACCCTTAAAACCTACTATCAAGTAGTGAAAGTTTTTTCACCTTATATACAATACAATGCAATTAATTAATCATTCTGACTGCACTTCTTGCCATTACATTCACAAAGCATTTATTTTAAAATGAACTAGTATAATGTATGGTCAAATTAGATGAGCTGGACAGTCTTATACTAAAAATCCTCCGTCAAAACTCAAATCTTTCCAATAATGAAATAGGCAAACAGGTTAACTTGTCCGAAGCCGGTGTAAGAAAACGCATATCTAAGCTTATTGAAACCGGCACGATCAAAAAATTCACGATAGAAACCTCTGAAGAACATGAAAATATAAGTGCAATTACTCTAGTGGCTGTGGATCCAAATTCCAAAATAGATGAAATAGCAAACCAAATCAAGCTATTGGAAGGGGTTAAAAGGGTATATGAAATAACTGGCAGCCACGACATCGCTGCATTCATAACCAACGAGGACATTGAAAAAGTAAATCGAAGTATAGATCTAATCAGAAACATACCCCATGTACACACGACAGACACTAAAATCATTTTAAAGTCCCATGAGTAAAATACATGTAAGGTGTATTGAATGTTAGGAATAAGCATTTTTGGTGCAGGAGGAAGAATGGGCGAAGCAATAACCCAGGAGATTTTAACTAATTACAGAAATAAAGTCGCTCTTATCTCTGGACTAGAGTCACCCAATTCAAAAAGGATTGGCAAAAACATTCCAGGTACTGGCATAATTATTCTTTCTTCAGCAAGTCTCGATAAAGCCCTAAAGAACGTTGACACTACTATCAACTTCACAACTCCGGAAGCGGAGATTCAGAACATACCGAAAATAGCCCAAGCCAAAAAAGACATAATCCTCGGAACTACTGGCTTTACCAGTGAACAAATGAAAATAATAGAAGATTCCATTGTAAAAAACAAAGTTTCAGCAGTCATCTCCCCAAACTTCTCACCGCTAGTCAACACTCAGATGCTCCTGACTAAAAAAGCGAGTGAAATTCTCGCTCCACTGGGCTATGATGTGGGCTTGATAGAAGAGCATCATACTGGGAAAAAGGACTCTCCTTCAGGAACAGCAAAGAAACTAGCCAATATAATCATCTCCACAAAAGCAGCCAACAAAATAAACTATAGAAGTGAAGGACTTAAAGCAAAAGAAAAAGGCGAATTGGACATAGGTGTACTTAGGCTAGGCGGAACCGCAGGCCAGCATGAAGTAAGAATTGTCGGTACACATGGTCGTTTGGTGATAGAATCACTAATGTACAACAGGGCTGATTTTGCAAAAGGTGCAATAGATGCTGCTTTATGGCTGCAAAAAAACAGGAAACCGGGTAAAATATTCTCAATGGAAGATGTTCTAGGGATTAAATAGCTCAGGCTACTGACTTCTCCATATATTCTGCAAAGATTCTTCCAGTTCCGCATAATTCTTCATAATCTCTCCCAAAAAAATGATTGGTTAGGCGATCTAGTATACTTATTGAAAAGCTCCTAAACTCTTGTTCTGTACCAGCTACTCTACCATCTTGCAGTTGTAGGAGAAATTCTAGATATATGCTTGCTTCTGCTCTTCCAACAGCTGTAACTACTCTCTTTGTATATGGTAAAACAATCGTTCCCCCAGGACGATCCTTCAGCTGTCCAACAGCTTTAACTGCATCCTCTCTATCATATGGCAAGAAATCCATTCCTCCAATACTATCGCTAGCATGTCGTTTTCCATTCCTTCCTTTTCCATACTCTATTATTAACTGCTGGACAGCGCCTCTGTAAAGCCTATAAAAAGGAATAGGCCCGAATGCAGTACTTGTTAAAACTGACATAAAATATTCCAATCCCTCATGTGACTTATAATGCTCTACCAAACCTGGGGACCAATTCCCAAGCTTCTTTAATGCCTTCTCCATCTGTATTGCATGAATATTCTCGAAAATACTGCACAACCTGAAATAATGGCATATCTTTTCCTCAGTCAAACTATCCTCACTCCCTATCGCATGTTTGGCATACCAATAAGCAAGTAAAATATGCACTCCTCTCTTTCCCACAATACTACAAAAGTTACCGATTATAACCTCAAGCTCTTCAACATTTCCCCCATCTAGCTCAAATATCCTTTTTAGCTCATTTCTCATATTCGTAGCATCCATTCCAAAAGGGCCGTCACCACGCAATACCCCTATAAAATCCTCTGAAAACTCATTACTTCGCAGCGGCAACCCGATTATTGCCGAACCATTCCCATTTCTCTCTAACTCTCTAAACGAATAAGTACCTTCCATCTCCCTATCTGTGTGGTAAGTGCTCAAATTTACGAACTCGATGTCCCCCACTTTTACTAAGCTCTCTATCTCACCATAAAAATAGAAAAAATTTGGCAGAAGCTCACAGTCAAAATAAACTCCCCTACGCTTAAGCATTTCCTTAATCTCACTAGATATCCTCAGCTCCCCTGAATCCAACCACTCGCTCCAACCCCGCACCAATTCCTCATCCTTAAGCTCTTTAGAGGCTAGAACAATCCTTTCTTTAAACCCATCAGTACCTATCTTACAATCCCTATAGTCCTTAAGCAAGGCTACTAAACAAAACAAGAATTTATTCAACTCTTCCTTTTTTGTGAAAGGATCTAGACTTTCTATCTTTCCCCGAACTCTTCGTTGTTCAGGCTCTCTATTCAACATGTAAACCAAAGATTAGCCAACTTAATGCTTATAACATTATCTTGAACTATCAAGACCAATGCGTTGCAAGTACTTCTCTATAATCCCATCTGCCTTTACTAAGTCCTCGTAAGTCCTGCCGCTCAAACTCCAAAAGAACCTATCAAGCTCCATACGAGCAAAATCCCTTATTTCCTCTTCCGTTCCCACAACTTTTCCCTTGGTCATCAAAAATCTGGTAAAGTTGTAGAACATCCTTCCTTCATAATTCTTACCAGTTCGGTCAATATCC
>JACQQB010000096.1 GCA_016207225.1 Microcaldota archaeon
CCCCCGGCAATTATACCACATAAGGCATAACAAACACAGTGCTTTGTTTTATTATAACCTACTGCATTGAAAGAATTCCTAACTTCAACCACAAACCCGCTATTATCATCAAAACTAAGTATTCTGGGTTCACCGTATCCTCTCTTAGGAAGCTGTTCAAATAACTGTTCTGCTATTACTCTCTTATCTGCGATTCTAAGTGCTTCAACAATTCTTGAGTTGTATACTCCAACTGCTACTTTTGCACGTTTTTTGAACAATGAATAAACGGTGTCTTTCACAGGTTTGCCCACTAACTTCTCTAATTTTCTTTGAAAAAACCCCCAATGGCCCCGGGTATAAATCTCGGAACTTATGCCATCTAGGTAAATTTCACCATCCTCCTTGTATTCTAAGGTAAAGGTTCTCAATTCTCCACCTATCTAATATCACTTAGGATATTTAATATCCTATCATTTATTCTACTGCCGGAATATTCACTTAAGAATACCTAAAAGATTTTTAATACTCAAACTCCTAAATAAAAACGCAGTGGGATAGATTGGGAGGCTAAGGGTCTCCTGTAACTGCAAATCCCTTTAGGTAGAATCGAAAAGCCAACTGAGGCTTATAGCTTATAATCTGACTCAGGCCGAAGCGTCGATGCATTGCCTTGTGGGATGGGTTAATTATGTGAATCGGGCCAGGCCGGAAGGAGCAACCCTAAGCACAAATCTTTAACTTACACTAAAGAGTGCAATTGCCCATGCTCATAAGTAACAGTGCGGAGCATAGGTCTGAATAATCAGGTTGTTCGTTATATTCCGAAGTTGGCTTCTCCCACTGCATCTAAGTAGTGTATTCCGAATTAATCTCTACATAGCTATAGGATAAGTCACACGTGTAAACACCAGCTTCCTGTTTACCGTTTTTCATGTCAATAACCAAAAGAAGCTCATCTTTTTTCAACGATACTCTTCTGCTTGTCAGGCAAGAATTTTCCACAACCTTGGCTTTATCCAAGTATATGTCTATTTTGCCATAATCATACTTTCCCTTAACAGGAGCATACCCTATGCTGGCCAAGACTCTTCCCCAATTCGGGTCGTTTCCAAATATCGCAGTCTTGACTAAATATGACAAAGCAATTGTCTTGGCTATGGAGTAAGCATCCTCTTCTCTCGCCGCATTCCTGACTCTTATTTCAACAAACTTCGTTGCCCCCTCACCATCCCTGACTATGTCTTTTGCCAGCTTTAGGCATATGAATTGAAGTGCTTCACTAAACACCCTGAAGTTCTCCTTGTTTATCGAGACTCCTGATTTGCCGCTTGCTAAAACTATGATGGAATCGTTCGTGCTGGTGTCATTGTCAATACAAATGGAGTTGAATGACTTTTTTACTGCATTCTTCAACGCCAAATCCAACAAATCCGAAGAGATCCTAACATCTGTGGTTATGAAACAAAGTAACGTGGCCAGGCTTGGGTTTACCATTCCAGCGCCTTTAGCTATCCCACCAATTCTAAACTTTTTATTGTTCAACTCAACTTCTATAGCACATTCCTTCTCTTTAGTGTCAGTCGTCATTATTGCTTTACTTATCCCGGTATCCTCCCTTGATAGGCTCTTTTTAAGCTTCTTAATCCCTCTCAACACAATATCCACTGGCAAGTACAGGCCTATCTTCCCAGTGGAGCATACTAAAATCTGGTTTTTATTCATCCCAAAAAGACTTGAAAATGCAGCACCAACTCTCTGAACATCTCTCAATCCCCTGCTGCCGGTAGCTGCATTTGCTATTCCGGAATTAACAAGAATTGCCCTTGCTTTACCATTGCTTCGTGAAAGCTGATCGATATCGAATAAAACTGGTGCCGCCTTTAACTTATTCGTAGTAAAGACTGCAGCAGCTGAACAAACACTCTTAGAAAAAATCAGACCCAAGTCCTCCTTCTGTTTTTTTATCCCGGCATTTATCCCAGATGCTTCAAAGCCCAACGGTGCTGTCACGTTATTTGGTAAAAGCTTAAAATTCATAGAATTCACTGCGCAACTATTTCTGTTCCTATACCCTCTTTAGTAAAGATCTCAAGTAACACCGCATGCTTAACAAGGCCGTTTATCAAGTGAGCTTTTCTGCACCCATGTTCTACAGCTTTAATGCATGCCAATACCTTTGGAATCATGCCACCAGTTATCACTTTCTTTCCTATCTTGCTTTTCGTTTGTTTTATGGTCATAGAGCTTACCAAATCTCCCTGCTCCATGACACCCGCGACGTTAGTCAGGATGGTAAGTTTTTCAGCCTTTAATGATACTGCAATCGTAGCTGCCGCTTCATCAGCATTTACGTTATAGCTGTTATTGTCGTCACCCACTCCTATTGGCGACACTACTGTTATGTAACCATCATCCAAAAGGCTTTCGAGTATGTGCGAATGTACTTTCTTCACATCCCCAACATACCCTAGCTTCTTGTTCTTCCTCTTAACCTGGAGTAAATAATTCTCCTTGCCCGATAAACCCTCAGCCTTAACCTTATGTGCTCTAAAAAGATACACTAAACTGAGCCTAGTTTTCTTAAAAACATCCTCAACAATTCTCATAGTTTTCTTAGTGGTAACCCTCAAGCCATTCACAAACAACGGCTTAACCCTCTGCCTATTCATCTCTCTGCTTATCTCTCTTCCTCCACCATGGACTATGACTATCTTGATTCCAAGGTGGTGCAGAAGTACCAAATCCTTTATAATGCCCTTAGCACTTTTTTCCAAAACCTCGCCACCCAGCTTGACAACTATTACCTTGTCAAAGAATTTCTTCATGTATGGCAAAGCTTCTATAAGGACCTGAGCTTTACTTATGTAACGTTTCATTATCCCACTTACAAATTTTTATAAAGAAGTTTGACTAATATATCCTTATCCAGAGTTCTTAAACTTTAGTGTATGAATATAAAATAATTTTATTGGGCTGAGTTCATGCTGTATGACATTACAATCGTAGGTGCGGGGGTAGTTGGCTTAGCTGCCGGAATGTATGCTGGCAGATTGTCCAAGAAAACACTAGTATAGTCCGAACTTAGGGGAGGGACTATAGCCTTAACCAATGTTGTTGAAAATTATCCTGGTTTTATAACACTAACCGGCTTAGAATTGGCTGACAAGATGGAAGCCCACGCAAGGGAATATGCCATTGATATCCAGGATGATAAAGCGGTAAAAGTTGAAAAATGTGGCAATGTCTATGAAGTGACAACGGAATCAGGAAAAAAATATCAAACTAAGACAATATTATTTGCAACAGGGACTAAATTCCGAAACTTGAATGTAAAAGGCGAGGCAGAGTATAAGAACCACGGGGTACATTATTGCGCTCTTTGCGACGGAGCGTTTTATCGAAATAAAGTTATTGGTGTAGTTGGGGGTGCAGACTCAGCTGCTAAAGAAGCATTACTCCTCACCGAGTATGGGTCTAAGGTCTACATGATAGTCAGAGGAGAGAAAATAAGGCCCGAGCCAGTCAACGAAAAGAGAGTTGCTAGCAATAAAAAAATAGAAGTAATCTCCAAGACTAATGTGGTTGAGATAGCAGGGGATGGAAAAAATATGACACATATAGTGTTGGACAGGCCTTACAATGGAAGCAATAAGCTTGAATTGGGGGCTTTGTTTATTGAAATAGGCCACATACCTCTTTCTGACCTGGCGAGAAATATAGGCGTTAGCCTAAACAACCATGGCGAAATAATCATAACCAGATACGGGGAAACAAACGTGCCTGGTATATTTGCTGCAGGTGATGTTGCAGATGCCAAGTTCAAGCAAGCAATAACGGGCGTCGGAGAAGGAGTTTCAGCAGTCTACAGTGCTTATCAACACATCAATGAAAATGGAGAAATCTATACATGTGATGATAAGTCCATGACTGAAGAATCAAAAGAAGGGAAAAAATAAGCTATACTAGGACTCCATTAACTACTCCATCCTGTCCTACTCTGTTGGTAATCCTTACCTTTCCTGCATCTGTATCTATTATTATACCCTTTGTCAGTATGTTTGCCCTGGTGTAGTGCCTGTTATTCGGTGACTCCACCACTGTTTTTATCTTAGCTTTTTTAACTCCCTGCTTTGTAACTACGTTAACATAAGAAGTTCTCTTTAACTTTACCTTTATGGTGCCTCCTCTTCCTCTTGAAATGGTCTTCCTCTCTTTCTCATCTATTTTTGTTGCTGTAAAATGGCCACCTAATTCACTCAAGCGTTTATCCCTGAATTTGAGTATCTTAGCACCACTACCATTACTCTTTCTATCTGATCTACCGTGAAATTGCTCTGACATAGTCCCACCTAGTTTACGATAATTTTTATATGTACTTACAGTTTAATAAAGTTATGTTGCAGGTGATAAGGATAGAACCTAACGTTAATACAAAGGAGGAATTTATGGACTATCTGAAAAAATCCTCAAAGAAATTCAACCTTGTTATTCAAGCAATCGACCCTGACTTAGTCCTATCCAAACGACAGGTTAAATTCGCAGTTAAGCATGCCCAGGATTCATTCAAAAATAAAAAAAATAGAGCAAAAACCTTGGAAAATGAAATTCTTCTAACGCTTGCAATGACAAGAAGCTTCGACCAGGCAATTAAAATTCTAGGTATAAAAAATGGAGAAGATGCATTGCTTATAATCTTAGGTGACAATCCTAAAAACTTCATGAAGGAATTAAGCAGCTACCTAATCAATCCTGTTTTTAAGCCTGACAAAGAGAAAATCCTCAAAAGCTACGGAATAAACAAAAATTCGCTTGTTATGTTTTCTTTAGAGGACATGCTACTTGAAAAGATGGCTATAGCGGCAAATGAAAAGTAATATAGTTTTAAATATCGTTAACGAGATTATTAGTGGATATCCATGTCTGACGCTAGTGAAGTAAGGTTTGTTAAGGAGGAAAAAGGTCCGTTGGATAAATTTAAGAATGAAAAACTTATCAAGTCCAAATTCGGTGACATCGGAGTAGAGCTGTACAGGAAGGTCGAAGAGGATAAAAACGCAGACGAACTACTCAATGAGCTAGGAATTGACGAAGCCAAATTTGTTGAAATCCTAGAGTTTCTTGAATCAAATAACATGATCAAAATACTATCCTCTGAAGAGGCTGTTGTTCCACCCACTATAGAAGCTGCCCCTGAGATAGCTCCAGCAGAAGAGACACCCGAAGCAGAGGAAGAAGCACCTGAAATTAAAGAAGAAGTCCCCGAGATCTCAGGAACAGAGGTTCCAAAGCCCATAATAGAGCCAAAAAAGCCCAAACAGCAGCTAAGTTCATTGGAAAAAATGATTAATGAAAGATTCGGCGATATCGGGCTCCAGGTCTATTCTCTGATAGACGGGGAAAGGACTGCTGAAGAAATACTGAATCAAACCGGCATCAGCGAAGTAGAGCTTGTAGAGATACTTGAATTCATGGATAAAGAGGGGATTATACGTCTGGAAAAGCCTGTAGAAGAGCAAGAAATACCTCCTCAGGACATGGCTCCGCCAGTTGAAGAAGGGTTCGAGAAAATAGAAGCCGGCGAGTTTGAACCGATAATAGAGGAAAGGCCAAAACAGTCAGCTTTAGAAGAAGAGGAATCGCCCGACATAATACCCATAGACCTTCCAGTTCCTCAGAAAACAGATTTCCTAAACAAGATAATGTTTAAGGTTCGCTTAATCCTAAAATTCGGCAAGTTCGGCCCTGCGCTATACAACAAGATAGATGGTAAAAAAACAGTAATAGAGTTAGTCAATGAGACTAACATCTCATTCTCCCAGATGGACTTGATACTGCTTTATGCCGGACAGGCAAACATGCTCTATTTCAAGACTTTAACCAAACAGGATATAAAATCCATGTACGGTGAAGACGGATTAAGGATTTACAATAAATTCGGAAGAGACGGTGTATTGGTATACAGTCTTATAGGAAAAGAAGCAAGCCTCAAGGATATTGTTTATGCAAGCAAATTAAATCCTGAAATGGTGGTTGAAATATTCATGTTTATCCACAATATACTGGAAATAGGTCTTCCACTGAGCAAAGATATATTATTCAAGCAATTAGGGCTGACCGCTGTATATTCCTCCTAAGAATAAATACTAAACTCCAAATATCATGCTGTTTCATCTTCCTCTGGTGAATTCCATCAAACAAATCAGTTTAGAATTAAGTATCTCCCCATTCGATGTTTTAACTAGATTGGCAAATAAATTCGAATACCCGTTCCTATTGGAGAGTAGTGCCGGAGGTTCATACTCATTTGTAGGTGCGGATCCATCCATCATAATAAAAAGTAAAGATGGAATCACGGAAGTTGCTGGCAAAGAAAATTTTCAGTCGAGGGAAGATCCACTCATTATTACGAAAAAGTTATTGAAGAAATACAAAGTTAAACACAGTATTCCCTACTTCTGTGGAGGGGCAGTAGGCTATCTGTCTTACGACTATGTCCATAGAATAGAACGACTGCCTGATTTAGCAAAAGACGACTTAGGACTACCGACTGCATTTTTCTTACTTGTTGACAAGGTATTTGTTTTCGACCATCGTGTGAATAGCCTAAATCTTTATACTACGGACAATGAAAAAACCGATTTATTTCTCAGCACAATAGAGAAACCGATCAAAACAACATCCAAATCTAAGAATTCCATGCCTGTATCCAACTTTACTAAGCAAAAATTTGTAAGAATGGTAAAAAAAGCTAAGGAGCATATATCCAAAGGAGATATCTATCAAGTAAACCTATCGCAAAGATTACACGTCCAAACATCTGCAAACCCGCTCTGCATATACCAAAAACTCAGGGAAATAAATCCATCACCATTCTCCTCATATATCGA
>JACQQB010000085.1 GCA_016207225.1 Microcaldota archaeon
ATCCAGAAGTTTGGGGGGGTGTTCTTATTGGCTGGAAATAAGGATTGCTATCTGATTCCTTCTGAAAAAAAGTCTTTGGAAGGAGTATTGAGAGAGCAGGTTGAGATATTGGGAAAGTTTGACGGTAGAAAAACAGATTACATTCCAGATGACTTGGCAAACACTTACAGAAAGAATGGTGTAGTTTTTTATAGGAAAATCTTGCAGAAAAAAGATGTGGTCAGGCATGCTAAGAAGGGAAAGCTGTTTCCTCCAAAATCCACCAGACATATAGTTTCAAGGAGAATAATAAGACTGGACATTTCCCTGGACTGGTTGAGCTTGCCAAGAAATAAAGCAAACACACTTTTGGAGGAAGTAATTATTGAACGATACAAAAAGCAGCAGGTCAGGTATTATGCTGAGCCAGTTATACTTATGAAATATTAGGAGAAATGGTGCAGGGGATGGGATTTGTTCCTAACTAATTTTGATTAAATTTTTCAAACTTAGTTTATTGAACCCACGAAGGCCCTAAGACCACAGGATATCTTAAATTATTTCTTAAGTCCTGCGCATTTGACCAGGCTCTGCCACCCCTGCTTAAAAAGCTTAACCGTACATTGGCCCTAGTTCTTCAACTTTCTTATAATGTTCGCTTGCATTCTTTGCCTTGTCCATTACTTCTTTGAGCTTGGTCTGAATTGCCTTTTCCTCTTTGATTAGTTCACGTGTATCAAATTTTATGCCAGTTATTCCTTTTAAAGCCTCTAGTACCATTGAGGCAGCCCTCGGGTCGAGGTAGTCAGGCTTTGATTCAGCCAGTAACGATAGTGCTGGAAAGCTGATTGCAGCGCAGTCTGCGAGTAGAATCCCGCTTATGCCTGTTGTTGCTCCTTCCCTTATCAGACTTACTTTTCCATTTTTCTCTACGTGCTTGGCAAGTTTAGGTGTGCTTGCAATACCATAGACCGTATCTTGCTCACCCTGGATTGATATGCCACCAAGAGTGATTATCTCCTTTATTTTTCTTTGTTTGGACCACTCCATTATTTTGGTGGATAAATCATGAACTGTGGACAATGGAACGATGAATTCGGATAGTATCACCACTATGTTGTGTTTTTTGGATTTGTAGATTCTGGCAGGGTGCATTGGCTGGTAGTTATGAACTGCGGAGAATGGAGGGAACTTTTCGCTGGTGATATAGCCTAGTGGCTCCATCTTCAGCTTCTCAACTAGATAGTTTGCAGATATCGTCCCTACTAGACCTATGCCTGGAAATCCTTCAATTAAAATCGGGTTTTTGAGATCGAATTTTGAAGTCTCGATAATTTTGACAGCCATAAGCAGGAGTGGGATTTTAACTTTTTTAAACCTACCTGTCAATTATTACCATGGCTAAAATCGGTAAGCTGGAATATGTGGTTTTCATTGGTGGATTTTCCGTAATGGTGGTAGAAATAATAGGAAGTAGGTTAGTCGCCCCGTATTTTGGAAATACCATATTTGTTTGGACTAGTTTAATAGGAATGGTGTTAGCCTCACTTGCCTTGGGCTACCATCTTGGCGGTAAAATTGCGGACAAGAATGCAGAAATGAGGACTTTATTCTATTTGCTCTTGGGCTCTGGGATATTGATAGCGGCCATACCGTTAATTTCAGATGCGGTACTGAAGTTTAGCCTGATCCTGGGGGTAAGGTATGGACCGCTTCTTTCGTCCTTAATCTTGATAAGTATACCTAATGTTTTGTTAGGGATGGTTTCGCCTTATGCAGTTAAGTTAAAAACGAAGGATCTGGATTTTTTGGGAAGCAATGCCGGGGATTTATACGCAATCTCTACAGTAGGTAGCATAGTGGGTACATTCATAACTGGCTTCTTTTTGATCCCTACATTCGGTGTCAAGACCATTTTGATAGGAACAGGGTTGATATTGGGGATTAGTGGGTTTATAGCGCTGGGAAAAACTTCATATAAGCTGAGTTTTTTATTTTTTTTATTGATTGTAGTTAACATCTTTGCTTTAGTTTTGCCGAAAGACAATGAGATTGTTTATGAAAAAGAGAGCCCTTATCAGTTAATTAGAGTCCAGGACATACCTGAAAGGAATGTAAGGTACTTGTACTTGGACAATGCAGTCCATAGTGGAATTTTTTTGAATTCAACCAACATAGTCTTTAGGTACATAAAATGTTCACAGATTGCCAGGCTGATAAGCCAAGATCCCGAGAATGTCTTATTTGTAGGCTTGGGTGGAGGAACTGGAATTAATGAGTATTTTGTTAGAACGGATGCGAAGGTGGATGCTGTAGAAATTGATGCAGATGTTGTGGAAACTGCTTATGACTACTTTAATTTAACAAGAGATGAGAGAGTGAGTGTATTTGCGGAAGACGGCAGGAACTTCATCTCTTCCAGCAATAAGGAGTATGACATAGTTTTTATGGATGCCTTCAGCTCTTATTCAATTCCATTTCATTTGACTACTCTTGAAACGACCAAGGAGATTAAACGCACGTTGAAGCCTGATGGTATTTTGGTAACAAACGTGATTTCAGGACTGGATGGAAATAAGTCACTGATGTTTAAATCACTGTACAAAACGTACAAAGAAGTTTTCCCTTATGTTTATGTTTTTCATATTTTTGATGAGCCAGGAAGAGTTCAGAATGTTATACTGATAGCAAGTTCTAAGAATATCTCAGAATTGTTTGAAGGTGTGGATTTTAAAGGTGAGTTTAGCTGCATTCCTTACAGCCAGGAGATTGATATTTCAGATGCAGTGCTTCTTTCAGACGATTATGCCCCTGTGGACAACTTGGTTATTTCTACTTACGAGTGAATTCAAGTTTATCCCCAATGGATAGGCTTAACTTTTCTGACAGGCTTGTTGGGATTTCCAGAAGGTATAGGGAGATGTTTTTTGGATTTATGAGTGAAGAAGGCTTGATATTTTTTATTATTTCAACTATTTCCTTTTTCTCATTTATGTAGACTGCATCAAAAGTAAAGAACACAAAAAAAGAATGGATAGAGTAAATTCCAGGCGAGTCAAATATGAAGAGCATTGGCTTTTCTTGCTTAGCCCTGAACATTAGGCCAGAGGATCTTTTGAATGGGGTATTTGCTATTTCAGCATTCTCATGAATTAGTTTATTTTTAGTTCTGTTGTAAATATACACTTTATCTACCAAATCTTCTCTTTCTGTTTTCATATTCTGTAAGTGCTTGGACTAAGTCTTCCTTCTTAAAGTCAGGCCAGAATTTATCAGAGAAATAAAGTTCGCTGTAGGAACTTTGCCATGGCATGAGACCGGACAGCCTTTTCTCGCCAGATGTTCTTATTATTAAATCAGGGTCTGACATCCCATTGGTATAAAGGTATTTTTGGAATGTTGATTCGTCTACTTTTGTTAACTTGCCTTTTTTGCATTCTTCTATAATAGCATTGCATGCATCCACAATTTCCTGCCTGCCACCATAACATAGTAGAAGATTCAGATTATGTTTGTCATATTTTGAAGTTTCTTCTTCCAGTTTTTGGATGAACTCCTGCGCTTTTGATGTTAAAAGATCTTTTCTACCCAAAATTTTTACTCTGATCTGATTTTCATGTATTTCTTTGCTAGTTAGTGCTTCTCTAAACTTAATTTCAAAGAGTTTCATTAATGAGGATACTTCCTTCTGTTCCCTTTGAAAATTCTCTGTTGAGAATCCCCAGAGAGTTAGAGTTTCTATATTTAGCTCTTTGCACCAGCCTAAAAGCTGACCGATTTTCTCAATTCCTTTAGCGTAGCCTTCCATTAAAGAAACCTTGTTAATTTGGGCCCATCTTCTATTCCCATCTGGAATTATTGCTAAATGCTTGATCATAAGCTCAACCCTAAAACATTGTTATTTTAGGCAAGTATTGTATTAAAAGGTTGTAAAACATCCTGTTATACTTTAATAGTGAATCTATCATTACAGTGGGCTTGTCCATATCCCCATAGCGCTTAAGGAAAGCCTCTGCACCAAGGGATTTTGCAAGGTTGAAATAGCTGTCGATCTGGTCATCGGTTAGGCCTTTGGCCAGGTTCCTTAGTTCTTGATGGATTGCCAGGTCTTTGTAATATTTTGCTCTCCAGAGCTTATCATAATCTTCAACATTGCTTCCATTGCTTATTACTTGCCCGGCTATTCTTGCGCAGTTACAACCGAAAACTAGGCCACCGCCGGTGGTTGCCTTTACTTGACCTGCTGCGTCACCAACAAGCAGAACATTGTCTTGGCTTGTTTTACTTCTTACTTCTACTGGTATAAACCCCGAAAGAAATCTTACCTGTTTAGCATCCTTAACGATTTCATTGACTATCTTATGTTCCTTGAGCAGTCTCTCGAAATATGCTTTTACGGGTAGATTGGTGTATACACCTATGCCCACCCTTGCCTTAGTTTCGTGAATTGGTATTAGCCATGAAAAAAAGCCTGGTGAGAGTTTATTTGATAGATAGACTTGGACTGCTTTGCTATTTTCAAGGTTTGCATTTTCAAATTCAGCTTGATAACATAGGACATATTCATTTATTTTGGGAAACCCGAACCAGCGTGCTACACTTGAAAAAGGTCCGTCTGCTCCGATTATTTTTTTTTCTTTTAAGTCATCTTTGCTAATTCTTTTCCCCAGTTGTATTTTAACTCCTGCTCTCTCAGCTTCTTGTGAACAGATGTAGTCAAATTGGGCCCTGTTCATTAGGCATGCTTTAGTTTCATTAGTAGTTAGGTCTAATTCATGAAGAGAAGGCGAGTAGACTTTGGCCCCTTGGATTTCGTTTATTGTCGCAGGCTTTATGTTTATGTTTAAATCCTTAAACCCGTCTTTAGAAACCAGACCAGAGCATTGCACTGGCATTCCTATGTTTTTATGCTCTTCACTGATAACCACATTCAAATTGTTTTCACTGGCTGTTTTGGCAGCTACACAGCCTGCAGGGCCGCCGCCAACAACATGAACATCAAACATACGATAAAGAAGTGGTAGAAAAGAGTTATATTCTTATTTAGAGAATCTTACGATATTACTAGGTGAATGGATGGCAGATGTTAATTTGAGTATGGCAGTCTTAGTTGTTATTTTATCAGCGTTTATACCTGGAGTGCTAATTGCTTTGCCTTTATTGAAAAGAACTAAGACTTCATTGGTGGAAATTGCCTTGTTTGGCATGATTTTGGGCATTGTGATACCACCTTTGATGATGTTTTTACTTTCATTCATAGGTATCAATTTCTCGATTGAACTTGTTTTTGGGACTATAGTTTTGGTTACGATTTTAGGGCTGCTTTGGAACATAAAAGAAAAGTCTTTCCCTTCTACAATTACTGTTGGGTTAAAGGATGTTAGTTGGGTATTGCTAATCCTTATACTTTTAATTTCATTTTATGTCAGGTTGCAAAGTTTTGGACCGACATTCTTTGAATTTGACCCGTATTTCTACCAGTATACGACTAAGTTTATTTTAACCGAAGGCTATGTGCCAGTAGTTGATACGACTGCCTGGTATCCAAATTTGTATACGCATAGAGGAGGTATGCCATTGATGAACTACTTAGTGGCAGAGTGGTATACCTTGACGTTGGGAACTTTAAGCTATGATAATTATGCATTGTCGAGTTTGTCAGGCATATACCCACCATTGGTCGGAGCATTGCTTGCTTTTGCAATATTTGTGCTGCTTAAGGAAGAGAATGGACAGTGGTTTGGAGTCCTTGGTGCTGCCTTTGCTGGATTCATACCGGTTTTAGTCCAGAAGTTTGCAGCAGGAGAGATGGAAATTCAACCTTGGGGTATTTTTGCAAGCTTTTTCTTCTTTGCCGCACTTGCTTTGGCAGTAAACAGGGATAGCAGGAGATATGCAGTCTTGGCTGGAGTCGCTTACTTAGCTACGGCGTTTGGTTCAGCATATACAATAGTCATAACTCTTGTTTATGCAGCCTATATGGGCTTAATTTCATCTGCGATATTTCTTTTGCAAAAGGAGTACGAGAAGACCAAATTACATAATTTTGAGTTTTTACATAATAAGGCATTAAGAAGGCTTGTGGAGATTAATGCGATTATACTTTTGTTTGTAAGTTTTGCTTACATTGTAGAAACATCTTACCATCAGCCAACGTATATGACATTATACAAAACTTATGATTATCTGCAGCCTTATCTGCTTACAGTGGTTGCTGTATTTCTTTATTTAGTTGTCTTGTATTTGGCTGCACCGATTTCAGAGTATGTTTCAAATCTTCTTGGGGCTGGTAAAAAATATTCGGTTTTTGATGTTGAATCAAAAGGACTGTACATAGGGGCGATTATACTCCTAGGCATAGTTCTAATTTTCATTACTCCCGTAGGAGCCAAGGTATTGAGTTTTGTTGGTAGCGCCACGGTTTTTGCAGGTACGCAGAGTACCGTCGGTGCTACTGTGGCTGAAGAAAATTTGCTGAGTGTTAATCAATTGGCTAACCAGATAGAAGGTTCCGTAGGTGGGCTGGGAGGCTTGATCAAGATAATAATAGGCATAGCACTTGCTTTTGTCTCAGGACTGCCACCCCAGGCCCAGACAGTGGTAGTGTATTTTGCGATTTTTTCACCGTTCATGCTTGCAGCTGCATATTCTGCATACAAAGGCTCTAAAGTTTCACCGCTTATTGCAATAATAGTATTGCCATTGGCATATGTCGGTGTAAACAAAATAAAATTCGTTTTACATTTGGGTTTAGTTATAGGCATTTCGTTTGTTTCTGCTTTGGGCGGTATTGGCAAGGCAGTTGGAGGTTTATCTAAATCAGCAGGTGTGAAGGAGATACGGTATGTGCCTTTAGTCTTCTGTGCTCTTATTGCTTTGTTCCAATTTTATCCAATCCACATATTCTTAGGTTTTAACGGTTATTCGAATGTTGGGGACGTTTTGATAACGAGCATTTCTCCGCAGTTTAGAACAGGGGGAGTCGTGGATTGCAATAAGCTGTATGAAGATCACATTAAAACTCGTTATTCAAAAGGCCTGTCGATAAATTTACATTGCAATAAAATACCGCAAGTTTGGCTTAATGTCATGGAATGGATAAATAAGAATACAGAGCCCGGTTCAAGAGTAATTTCCTGGTGGGACTATGGGCACTGGACAAACTTTTTTGGAGACAGGAATACAGTTACAAGAGGCGAGCACCCTTATGAGATAATGGACCAGGAAGTTGCAAATGCATTTACCAACTCGCCGCCCGAAAAATTAGCGCAGTACATGAGAAGCCGGGATTCAAGGTATGCTTTGTTTGACTTTGAATTGGTTTTTGGTGGTGGAGGAGATGGCAAATGGGGAGCTTTGAATTTCCTTTCTTGCAGTTACAACAACCAAACAAGCGTGTCAAAGGGAGTTGGCACTTCAGCCTGTGAGTATGAGCATAGGTATGAGTACGTTTACATACCAATAACACCGGATATAAATGATGTTTGCAATATTGGCAGTGAGGTTTTTGTAAAGGCTTATTCAACCTACGGTTACATATATTGTGTTAGGGAAAGGCAGGGGATCTATGAGATGTATTATGAAGAGAACTTTACACAGAATAGGGCATTGTTGAGCTATTTGTCAAATGCAGTTGCAGCAGGAAATAAGGAATTGGCAATGTTCTTAGTTTTATATCACCCGGATTTAGGCTTGGAGGATAGTAAGGGCAAGGCATACAACTCCTCATTCTACCATGGATTTTTCTTGGGTAAGATGCCGGGTTTTGTACAGGTGTACCCACAAGATGTGAGTGGTTTTAGATTGGACATACCGATAAGAGTCTATAAGCTGTTACCGTTGCTTGAACTGAATAATGAGGAGGATGTTACAGTTACTCGGAGTGGATATCCAGTTGATGGAAGAACAGAAAAGGGCATGAGAGTCAAAGTGAACGACCAAGAAGTCAGTTTGAACCAAAGTTATGAATTTCGAAAAGAAGTCGAACTTAAGCCAGGGGAGAACACAATAAAGGTAGAATCAACAGATGTCCAGGGTTATACCACAATAAAAGCGTTTAAGGTTATTTACAACATGGACAATTTAGTCAACATAGCAAACAGTAGCGTGGTAGGCAATGGCAGCATGACTACAAACAACACCAATGTTAGCGGTTAGATTTACCTGAAAGCCAGTCCAAGTAATGAATAAGACCCTGTTCAAAATGTATTTTTTCTTTCCAACCGATATTTTCTAGCTTTTTAATATCCAATAGCATTTTTGGAACATCCCCAATCCAACCTCTTTTACCGCCAGTAAAAGTTAACTTAGGCTTTAATTTCATATAGCTACAGACCATATTCGCTATTTCAAGAGCAGTTGTCGTGGATCTGCTTCCAATATTAAAGAAATCATAGTTCTTTTTTTGCTTATGACACAGTAGAGTGGCGTTGATGCAGTCAGATATATAAAGATAGGATTTTGTCTGTTTTCCATTGCCCAGAATTTCAAGTTTTTTCTTATTTTTCTTTAGTTTATGATGAAAATCATGCATTACACCGTGTAAAGAACGTGGTCCGAAGATATTTGCATACCTCAGGCTTACCGAGTTTATACCGTACGTGTGGGCATAGGAGCAAACGTATGCTTCGCCTGCCAATTTACTTGCACCGTAATTGCTTATGGGTAACATGGGATAACTCTCTGGAGTCGGAATTACTCGGGCATCTCCATAAACAGTGGAAGTAGAAGCGAATGTAATCCTTTTCACATCTGCTTTTCTTGCTGCCTCCAGAACATTTATAGTCCCGACAACATTCTCATTAAAGTTTTCGACTGGCTTAAATGCGCTTTCTTTTACAAGCGGATCTGCAGCAAAATGGAATATCTCATCCGCCTCTCTGAAGCAAGCAGCGAGATTTTTATCTAGAATGCTTTTTTGGATAAATTTTAAATTTTTAGGATTAGTGG
>JACQQB010000087.1 GCA_016207225.1 Microcaldota archaeon
CTTCTCAATCAACTTGCTCATGTCCCCGGTTAAAGCTACTCTAGCAATCTCCAGAACTTCTACGTCCGCAATCTGCCTAGCAACTTCGGCACTCAAATAGCCTGCACAATACTCTGAGCCACCACCATATCTCCAGGGAGACACAATCAAGTCAGCATCCTTGGCATTAATGCTTGGAGGATGGTGGTCAATAACTATAATCTCACAGCCTGCACTCTTAAGCAAGGAAATGGACTCAAAACTTTCCTCGTTTGCACCAAAATCCATGATTATTACCAATGGCCTTTCATTCTTTTCCTGCGTGCTTAGAAGACTGATATCCTTCATAACCTCGGAAGTGGTATAAGTGGCACCATTATTCTGGTAAAAAAACACCTTGCCTTTCAACTCTTTTGAAAACTCCTTGATTGCCTTGTGCATAGCCACTGCCGAGCATATTCCGTCTGCATCATTGTGGTAGCGTATCAGAACCGACCTGCCGCTGGAAATCGCTTTCTTTATCCTGCTGGCAGCTTCCTCAAAATCCTTTCTCATCAATTCTGTAGCTTCATCCTTGATTAAAAGATCCCCAGACTTAGAATTCATCATATCCTTATGCCCTAACTCTATTAATTAAGTTTCCAACCTCCAAACACCTGAAATCTACTTTTTAAATATTCTTCCCTATAATCTACTACACAACTATAAGGTGATTATAAATGGCAGGAACAGAAGCTACTATCGTTAACTACAGAATGGGCAAACACACTGAGCACACCAGCCAGTACATAGTCAAAATCTCAGGCGTGGAAAGCAAGGAAGATGCCAAAAAGCACGTGGGCAAATTCATTACCTGGAAAACTTCCACCGGTAAAAACATACATGGTAAGATTACTGATACTCATGGAAACGGTGGTGCACTTCTAGCCAGGTTTGAAAAAGGCTTGCCAGGCCAGGCTTTAGGTACTAAGGCATCAGTTGAGTAAGATGGAAAAGCTATTTGAAATAGCTAACAGGATAGCAAAGCTAGAAGAGGAAAGAAAATCCTTAGCCCAAACCCTCAGAAACCAAGAATTCACACTAGCTGATTCTCTTGAAAAAGACCTGTTCTGCAAGGCCCAAAAGATTCCGCTTAACTGCGATGTCGGGGCAGTGGACGGCGGCTTGCTGGCCCAAGAATTCCATGGCTTTGACCTGCTTTTAGTCAGGGCAGTAGGCGTAGTCTTCAAATACCAGGACTCCACTGTCAAATCCTACAAATACCACCCGCACGCAATAGTGGAGCCAGAGCTCGATACACTAAGCGCACTGGATTCGCATGACTTCCTTGTTCACAAAGGCCTGACCAGGCTAAAGAAAGAGCTTTCAACTGCGATTGAGCTGGTTGAAAAACACCTGCCCAACTATCTTCTTCTTGACGGCTCCATTGCGCCTCAGATCTCAGACAAGCCTGGAGAAGACTCTGAACTGCGCAGTCTCTACAACGAAGTAATCCACAAATTCATCCAGCTCTACTCGACATGCGAAAAAAACAACGTTACCCTGATCGGCATCATAAAAGACAGCAGGGCCAAAAGATTCATCGAAAGCCTTAGCAATGTTCTAAACGCGGCTGATACCAGCATCCTTTCCCAGTCCAATGACACCAGCTTTATCAACTTCCTCCTTAATGAGGGGGAAAGGACATTTGCGTTCAGCTACACCAAAGACACCAAAAACCACCAGGCTCTCAAGGAGCTAAGGGACTGGGGCTCTAAAATCAATGTTTTTTACCTCAAGCCTGTAATTAATGACAGGCCTTTAAGGGTTGAGTTCCTGGTCGGGGCCAAAACTTATGATGAAATTGCTTCCCTGGTCTATACACTGAGTGGAATAAACAAGAGCTATGCCTATCCAGCCATACTCATAGAGGCAGACTTAAGGGCAGCTCTGGATAGAAGGGAAATGGACAGGGTTTACCGCCAGCTGTTCACCCGTACCGGAATGAGGAGCTCGGTAATGAAGCTTCGTCGTGATAACAGGCCATTTAGATAGGATTTATAAAGTTCAAATGTGTAATATAAACTAGGTAATATGATGTTTCTATTTAATGCAGCACAAGCTTCTCCGAGGCAAACAGACAGACAAGTTATAGATACTTGGATTCAAGAAAGGAAGGCAAATACAAATACTATTCTCACAGCCACCTCTCTTCGAGATCTGGCAAATCAAAAAATCCAAAGGGGCGAATGGCAAATAAAAGAAGGACAGCTTACGGAAACAAGTACAAATAATGGTGCAAAACATGATTCTCCAGGAGACGAACTTTTGGCCAATCTAACTGCATATACTGCGGAACACTATAGATCAAAAGGTACTACTGTAGCAGAATCAGGAACACAATCTATAAGCAGAGCACAATCATTGAAAGAACAATATTTGAATGAATATTTAGCTGGAAAAAGAGGTCTTAACAGTATTTTAGCATACATCGTACCATATTACAACGGTGCAGGTAAGTTAGGACCAACAGTAGATGAAAAAACCACTGCATTGCAGAACGATCAAACTGTAGCAAAGATAAAAGAAATTCTAACTGGTACTGCTGATATCAAAACAAAAGGAAACCACATACTGTTTATTATTACAAACGGAAGACTCGGAGAAAAACCAAAAGAAGAAACTGCCGAAGCACCAGCAACAACAGAAACCAGAACCGAAACATTAACTATTCCTGTTACTAATCTATCTAAAGCAACTGACTCTGAAGTTAGGGAACTAATAGCGCAATTGGAACAGGCAGGCGCAACTAACGTAGGTCAAAAAGACCACTCCAACATTACACTTACTATA
>JACQQB010000088.1 GCA_016207225.1 Microcaldota archaeon
ACATTAGAATTAGAATATTCCTTATTAATATAAATTCGTGTTCTAAATATTCTCAAAGGAATTAGGCTACTTACCGACTATCATCGTGCCTGTTTTTTCACCATCTAAAGCACGAAGAATAACGTTCTTTTCATTTCCGTCCAGTATCCAGACTTTAGGTAAGTTAGCTGCAATGCATGCTCGCATCTTAGGGATCATTCCGCCCTTAACAGTTCCTTCTTCTATTAGGATGTCTAATTCTTTAGTCGTTAGTCTGTTTATTATTTCACCATTTTTATCCAATAATCCTTTGACTTCACCAAGGATCATCATTTTGGTTGCGCCTGCAGTCCTTGCTAATTTAGTCGCCAGATCATCTGCATCAATGTTTATTGCAGTTTTCAATTTAGAATCGTAAGCCAATGGTAAGAGGACTATTACATATTTATCGATTAATTCACGAATTAGGTTTAGGTTTATTTTTGTGACTAACCCCTCATGGCCTGTCTTATTATCAGAGTCACCTAGGATGACTTGGCCATCACAGCCACTCAGACCTACGGTATTTACGCCAACGCTCTCCAATGCGGTTACAAAATCTATGTTCAACTTTCCATCGACCATTTTTATTATTTCAAGGGTTTCTTTGTCAGTCACCCTGTGACCCTCTATGAACTTGGGCTCTTTATTCAGCCTGAGCATTAGGTTGCTTATCTGTTCTTTGGCTCCGTGGACCAGGATTATGTGGTATTTATTGCTGACCTGCTTTATTTGGGGCACCAGTTCGTTGAGTTTATTCAGCATTTTGCCACTGAGCTTAATCACTATTGTTTCTTTTCTCATGGAATCAGCTAGAGTTCACCTTGGTATTTCTTGTATGCCAGAAACAGGATGACTAGGACAATTACGATTACTACTGGCCATAGGATTATATCGAGATTGACACCTGGGATTATTGATGGTTCCGGCGCTTTTTCACGCACAGTAAAGCTCATGACCTCTGTTTCAGCTATGTTGCTTTCCTTATCAGAAGCAATTATCTTGTATATGACAGTGGTGTTGGTCTTTTGGGCAGGCAGTGTTGCTTCATAATCTTTGTAGCTTATCGGGTAAAGGTTTGTTTTGTTCCAGGATGCACCGTTATCTGTTGAGTATTCTATGTATGCTGCTTGCAGGCCGGATGAATGATTTCCGTTATCCAGTATCTCCACGATTATTTTCCTTTGGGCAGTGTAGTTGCCTACTACGCGAATGTTGCTTATTGATGGAGCACCTGAATCCAGGATTACTGTGTATTGCTGGGAACTGCCTGTAGTTACTGTGAGGTTTTTAGTTGGGTAGGAATTTGCTGCTACCAGCAGGGTGATTTGGGAGTACTGGAATTGGTTGAATACGAGTTCCCCCTTGTCATCCGTGTAGGTAGAAATGCTTTTGCCGGTAATTAAGGCTTTGACAGGGTTCCCATACTGGTTGATCACCTTTAGCATGACATTGTAGACTGGTAATGAAATGTCGACATTGACATCATCAGCCACCTGTGTTGAGATTTTTCTTTCTTGAGTATCTCCATACTTACCGACTATCTCATAGGTACCTGTGGGTAGTCTTAGAATTGCTACCCCTTGTGAATTTGTGTAGGCCAGGTTTGGCCCGACTCTGACAGCGCCGTTTGGTATGGTTTTATTGTAATAGTCAAGAAGTTTTACTCTTAATTCGAAAATTGGCAAGGTGGTGGTTATGACCCTCGCGGTATCGGAGAATGAGTCTAGGTGTTGGAGGGTTGTGGTGTTTGAAACCCCGCCAAATGAAGTTTTGATTATGATGTCATTCTTTTCGAATTGAGCTGGTGCACTGTTTACAAGCTTAACAGTGTAGATACCGGATGCATCTGTGGTTGTGGCTATTTTCCCATCCAAGGCATTGGATTTTTCTCTTTGGTAGGTTATCTCTACTTCAGAATTGGGTAGAGGCCTGCCCTTTTTATCAACCACGTGGACCTCTAATATTTCTGTCCAGAATGCAGTTACATTCAAGAGTAGAAATGCGATGAGAAATATAGATATTATGCGCATACTCTCACTTCTTCCATATGTCTTTTATTTTTCCTGTTATAATCTTTTCAATACCAAGTTTTATTTCTTTCTCTGGTATTATGAGTAAGGCAGGCCACTCAAGTTTTAAGTCCCATGCCACTTTTAGCCTCCTGTGCCCGTCTACAAGTATGTAGCTATCTTTCTTTTTAATGAGGATCACTGGAGTGCAGTAGCCCCTATCACATACCTTAAGTATTTCTTCTGTTTTTTCAGTAAATGTGGCCTCGCTCTCTTCACCCGGGTAGGTATAGAAGACTTCTCCTATTTCATTTAAACCAAGTGTTATCTTTTGTTTTTGGAATTTTACATCTGGATAAACTCTTTCGTAGTAGGAGATTAGCTTTTCATGGAGTCTTTCTTCCTCTGCAGGGGTGATTAATTCCATGAGCCAGATATTAGCGAATGGCCTATAAAAGTGTTTGTCAAAAGAATTTGACAGCTATTCTTCCCAGAACTGGCAAAAGAAATGCCTCACCTTTGTATGCCCTGAATCCCGAGTAAAGGTAAACAAGCACTTTTGCTAAGAAAATGATAAGCATGATTCCTAGTATTAAAAATGGGACTATTGGGAACAGGATGAATAGAACTGGAATCTGTAAAGCTATGAATGGTAAGAGAAAAAATGGTATTATTAGGAATAGAAGTGCAGTGACTGAGAGTATGACAAAAAAAAGGTCAGCTAAAAATGCTTGGATTGAATGCAAGCGAACGAACTTGTCTTCTTTTGAAGTGAAAAAAATTATTAAGTTAGCAATAAGGCCCAGGAACGGTATTAGGGCAATTGCCCATGCGCCCGTAGCTAGAGAGATACTGTCTTTATTGTTTGGCTTGATTTCCTGGATGGTGTCTAACAAGTAGAATCACATCAGTAGAAGACAGTTACCTTTCTTTCAACTATCTTATTAGTTATGTCTGTAATGCTCTCCAAGCACGAGTCTACTGTGTAAATCACTTTGCTCTTAACTTTTTCTACTGGCAGGTTGTCCTTCATTATTAGATGTACACCTGCATTCTTAGGCTGGTCTATTGGTTTGCCTATCTGTGACAGCAGTATAACGTTACATTCAGCTACATCTGGATACTCCTTTATTATTTGTTTTGCAATTTCAAATGCCATTACACTGTAGATTTTTCCAACGTGGCTTACCGGGTTTTTACCTGAAGCAGCTTCCAGACTCATGACCCTGCATGGAGTAATCAGACCGTTGATCCTGTTTCCCCTGCCGACACTTCCGTCGTCACCCATTTCACAGCTTAAGCCAGTTAGAGTCAGGTAGACTGAGTCGTTTGCATAGTCATCAGCAGTGTTTACGTGGATGATTACCTGTCTTTCAGTCATTCCAGATACTAGATTGGTTATGTCTTTTGTAACTTCTTCCTTCTTTTTTATGTATTCATCCAGATTATTGATGAATTTGGAAACAAACGCTATTGCAACTGTTAAAATGATTTTGTCCCCTTCCCTTAGCCCCATGACTTTTATATCTTCACCAACTTCTGGGTGTTTTTCCTTGTATTCTTTTGAGTTTAGTTTCCCTTCTGTTGCTAGAGTGATTTGTTCAAGTTCGCTTAGAGGAGCATAGCCAGTACCAAAGCTTGTGTCATTTGCAAAAGGTATTTTTGGACCGCGCAGGAATAGCTCAACCAGGTCTTTGGAGCCCTCAGAAATCCTAGATTCCATGTCGATATTTTCATCAACATTCAAAAAGCGCGTGTTTTTCTTCAGATGATCCTTGGCTGCGTTTATAGCTATGTCAGTTATGGGTATTTTCTTGCCATTTACATCCGCGCTTGCCCTTCCACTAAGCAGGATGTAGATGTTCTTATTGAATTTACCACCGCCATAAGTAACGTCTGTTGCGCCTCCGCAGATTTGACCCTTATCCACATTGTGGTGTAGGATTTTTCCAAAGTTGAATAGATATTCGTTACATAAGGCAATGCTGATGTTTTCCATTATGCCGTCTATTAAGGTGTCAGGATGACCGATGCCTTTTCGTTCTACAATCTCAAATGCTCTCTGGTCTATTGGTAGGAGATTCAACTGCTCTACAACTATATTTCTCATGCTAACCACCGTTTTTAGTTAAAAAAGGATGAATTTTGTTATGCCTCGAGTAATTATATAATACTTTCTTGCAAGTTTTATTCTCTTCGGAATGTCACACATCCAACAGCACACGGATTCTTACTTTTTTTGGTTTTTCTTCAACCAGGAGCTCGTGGTAGGTTACGCCCTTCACTATTGTCTTGACTTTTTTGTTCTTACCGAATGGTTCGCCAAAAGCCCTGCCAACTAAATGGTAGATGTCTCCCTTCTCAAGCTTTTCAATTTTAAATTTTGAAAGGATCATTTCATTTGAGTCGGATTGGGCTATTAGTGTTGATAGAGTCTGAACCACCAGGTCTTCTTTTGTATCTGCAAAAACCTCAAATTCAAAGCTTTGTTTGGTCTTAAGGTTATTGGCGATTATATTGAGCATCGCATCTGCAGAGTTCTCAAGTGCTTCTTCGAAGGTTGAGCCATAAGCCTCAAACAGCACATCTGCAGTATGGTCTAAGTACTTATATTTTTCCATGATGAAGATATTTAGGAGAGAATATATAAAGAATTTCGTGATTGGATGAAAACTGTTTTGTTCATATGCGTGGGAAATGCCTCAAGAAGCCAGATGGCAGAAGCTTTGTTTAATAGTTTGACCATGAAGGCTAGGGCTATGAGTGCGGGAAGTAGGCCTGCAGGTAAGGTTGATTCTTTAACTATAGACGTTATGAAGGAGATTGGAATTGATATTAGTAAAAACAAGCCAAAGCCTATAGCCAATGAAAATGTAGAGAAGGCAGACAAAATTATTTCTATGTGTGAGGGTGTTTGCCCAGTAGTAGGTAGGCCGATAGTTCATTGGGAAATTGAGGAGACCAAAGGTAAAGGTATTGAGACTGTAAGAAGAGTGAGGGATGAGATTAAAGATAAAGTAATTGGATTGATCGAAGGGATTGGCTGAGGTATTTTGCATAGGTTTTTAAACATCCCTAGGCATAATAGCAAGTAGCAGGCGAAGACATGAGTGGTTTACTTCACAAACAGTATTAAAGTTCGAATTTTAACTACTTTTAGTTGTTTAAGAAGAGGTAATAGATATGAGTAATTTCCAGCTACCGAGAGGAATGCGTGACATAATGCCTGAAGAGATGGTAAAAAGGGAGTATGTTTACCAAAAGATAAAGGAGGTCTTGAAGAACTGTGGTTTTTCCCTTCTTGAAGCTTCTACTTTGGAGAGTTTGGAAACTCTGGTGGCCAAATCTGGGGAATTGATAAAAAACGAGGTCTACTGGTTCAAGGATAAGGCAGAAAGAGATGTGGGCTTAAGGTTTGATTTGACTGTGGGTTTAGCCAGAATAGTGGCCACTAATCCAGAGCTTGTAAAGCCATTGAGACTTGCAAGTATTTCGAATATGTTCAGGTATGATGAGCCACAATTCGCAAGGTACAGGTGCTTTTACCAGTGGGATGCAGAGGTATTCGGATGCGAGGGGGTACTTGCTGATGCGGAGGTTATTTCAGTTACATGCAGCATACTTGAGAGCCTGGGACTGAATGAGTATGAAGTAAAAATCAGCAACAGGAAATTAATAGAAGGTTTGCTGGTAGAGAGCGGGATTCCTGAATCGAAAATCCCGCAAGTGCTTAGGTTTGTGGACAAGTTGGCTAAGCTTGACGAGAAGGGGAAACGGGGAGAGATGGAAAAGCTTGGCTTGAATGAAAAACAGTTTGGGGTTATTCTGGATCTAAGCAAACAGGGTGGGAGTTTTAGGAATGTTTTGAAGAGTTTCAAGGAAATAAAAAATGAAAAAGTGGAGAAGGGGTTAAAAGAACTTGAGGATTTGGCAAGTGCATTAGAAGCGTATGGAAAGCTTAAGAACTGTGTTGTGGATTTGGGAATTGTCAGGGGAATAGATTATTATACGGGAATAGTGTTTGAGGTTTATGATTTGAAAAGTAAGGACTTGGGTGCGATAGCAGGCGGTGGCAGGTTTGATGATCTGGTTGGGATGTATGGCAAGGAAACACCAGCTACTGGAATCGCAGGCGGCATAGAAAGATTGTTGCTATCCCTTGAAAGATCGAAGTTATTGCCGGAAATAAGGGTTTCTCCTAAGTTTTTTGTAATTCCTGTTTCTGAAAGTGTTAAATATAAGGCTATTTCAATTGCTCAGGAAATAAGAAATTTAGGGATTAGCTGTGAGGTAGATTTGCTTAACAAGAAGCTTGGCAAGCAGATGGAGTATTGTGATAAAAAGTCAATACCGTATGCCTTAATTTTAGGGGAGAAGGAGTTGCTTGAGAATAAGATTAAAGTCAAGAATATGAAAAGCGGTGAAGAGAAGTTTTTGAGTATTGATAGGCTTGAGGAATTAAGGTCATTGCCATGAGAATTTATAGATTAGGTGAAATCAGCGAAAAAGTAAAAAAGAGAATTTTGCTTAGGGCAGAGTTGGATGTAGGAAGAGCTGTTGAGATAGTTAAGCCTATTTTAAAGGATGTTGAAAAAAATGGGGATAAGGCAGTATTGAAGTACATAAAGAAATTTGATAGAGTAGATCTCAGAGCAAACGAGTTAAAAGTTAGAAAAAGTGAGATAGATGAGGCCTACAGGGTTATCGATCGGAAATTGCTAAAGGCGATAGAGCATGCTGCTAGGAATATAAGGAAATTCCACGAAAGGCAGAAAAGTAAGGAGTATTTTATAGAAATCGAAAAAGGTGTGGTTGTAGGCAGGAGAGTGATTCCGCTTAGAACCGCAGGCTTGTATGTTCCAAAAGGAAAGGCAGTTTATCCAAGCGTTATGCTTATGTTGGGCATACCGGCAAGCGTTGCAGGTGTTAAGGAGATCGTTGCTTGCACCAGTGCGCAGAGTAATGGAGAGTTGGACCCTGCAACATTGGTTGCCAGTGATATAGCGGGCGTGCACAAGGTGTTCAGGATAGGTGGTGCTCAGGCCATAGCTGCTATGGCATACGGGACTGGGACAGTACCCAGAGTGGATGTGATTGCAGGTCCTGGAAGTGCGTATGTAAGTGCTGCTCAGAGGTTGGTTAAGCTGAATACAAGAGTAGATTTTCCGGCAGGGCCCAGTGAAGGGATGGTAATGGCGGACAGGTTTGCAGACCCAAGATTGGTTGCGGCAGATGTTTTGTCGGAGGCTGAGCACGGACCTGAGTCCAGTGGAGTTTTAGTTACAGACTCTATGGGTTTGGCACTTGTGGTTAGAAAAGAATTTAAAAGAATGCTGGAGAGATTGCCAGAGCAAAGGCAAAGGTATGTTGAGACGAACATGAAACTTTACAGTTGCATAATAGTTACAAAGAGCTTAAAAGAAGCGATAGATTTTGTTAATGATTACGCACCAGAGCATTTGGTAATAAACACCAGAAATCCGAAAGGAGTGGTGAGAAAGATTGAGAATGCCGGAACTATTTGCTTAGGTGAGAATACGCCAATAACAGCGGGTAATTTTATTTGCGGCCCTAACGCAATTCTTCCAACTGGCAGGTATGCCAGGCATTATGCAGGGGTTTCAGTGGATACGTTCGTGAAAAAGCCAACTGTGGAGTATTTGAGTAAGCAGGGGTTGAAGGGAGTTAGTGAGGATTTGCTTAAGTTGTGTGAATTTGAAGGTTTTCCTGCACATTCAAATGCAGTTAAGGTAAGGTTAAATGCTGAAAACGATTGATGGTGGTGGAATGATAAAAATTGCAATACCGAATAAAGGCAGAATGTATGAGCCGACAAAGGAGATGCTGGCACAGGCAGGAATTAGGTTTAGTGGTGGCGAGAGAAAGTTAGTTTGTAGAACCACCAGCAAGAATGTGGAGATAATGCTAGTTAGAACTGAGGATATCCCAAAATATGTGGAGATAGGTGCTGCTGATGCTGGTTTTACTGGCAGTGATTTGGTTGTTGAGAGTAAAGCGAATGTTAGCATAGTGACAATGTTGAATTATGGTGCTTGCAGAGTTGTTCTAGCAGTTCCTGAAGGCAGTAAGATTAAGTCCGTAAAAGATCTCCAGAATAAGAGAGTGGCTACAAAACTGGTTAACATAGCTGGAGAATTTTTCAAAAACAATAGGATAAATGCCAAGATGTTCGAGGTTAGCGGAGCTGTAGAGATTACTCCTTTACTTGGAGTGGCTGATGCCATAATAGACCATGTGGATACTGGCGCTACACTAAGTGCCAACAGGCTGGTGGAGATAGTTACATTGCTAGACTCTAAAGCGTGTTTAATAGCAAATAAAAACAGCCTTGTTGAGAAGAAGAAGGAAATAGAGGAGGTCAAGCTTTCACTTCAGGGGATAATAGGAGCGGAGAATATGAAATATTTGATGGTTAACGCCCCTAGTGATGAGATCTTGAAGGAGGTAGTAAGGATATTGCCAGCTTTGGAGAGTCCTACAGTCTTGAAATTAGCCAAGCAGGGCAAGTACGCAGTGCATGCAGTCGTGAGCGAGCAGGCATTGGCTGGAGTTGTTAGGAGATTGAAAGAAGCTGGTGGAAAGGATATCTTGGTTTTAAATTTGGAGAAGGTAATTCCTTGAGAAGTGTTGCAATAATAGATTACAAGGCAGGTAATTTGAGGAGTATAAGCCAGGCTTTCAAGAAGTTTGGTGTAAAGCCAGTTGTTACTGCATCTGCAGAGGATATTGAGAATGCGGATTATGTAGTTTTACCAGGAGTTGGAGCTTTTTCTTGCGTTGATAATTTAATTGGGCTGAGTGGAGCTATTTACAATGCACTCAGGAAAAAACCATTTTTAGGCATCTGCTTGGGGATGCAGGCGTTGTTTGATAGGAGTGAAGAGGCTGGTAACGACGGGTTGAAGGTCTTTAGGGGAAAGGTGAAGAGATTGAGAGGTAAGGTAAAAATACCCCACATAGGCTGGAACACTGTTGAAAAAAACAGGGGAGGTTCATTGTTCAGCGGGATTGGTGCTGATGCTTATTTCTATTTTGTGCATTCCTATTCAGTCGAACCAACAGATAGGAGCATTGTTGCTGGTACGACTAAGTATGGAGGAAGTTTCGTTTCTGCTATTGAGAAAGATAATGTGTTTGCCACACAGTTCCACCCGGAAAAAAGTGGGAAAGATGGTCTGAGGATATTGAAGAATTTTTTAGATTTGTAGAATGCAGTCTGTTTTTTCGGCTAGCTCAAAGTCTTTGTTTGTTAGGCATTTGGTGAAATGAGTTGTTACACTCAATCTTACTTTTGTGAAATTTATTGTTATGTCTGGGTGGTGGTTTATTTGATCTGCCAAGTCGGCAACTTTGTTCACAAAGGAAATTGCCTCTTTGAATGTCTTGAATTCAAATTCCTTGGTTAGTCTTCCTTCTAGAATTTGCCAGGAGTTTAATTTTTTTAAATTTTCACTGATTTCATACTCGTTAAGTCTGATGTATTGCATGAAGGTAGATATGATTAAGTTATTTTAAATTATTCCCCCAATATTTTAGTCTCTGTTTGCGGCTGTAGTCTAGCCTGGTAGGATTCGAGCTTGCCAAGCTCGTGGCCCGGGTTCAAATCCCGGCG
>JACQQB010000089.1 GCA_016207225.1 Microcaldota archaeon
ATACAGAGGCTTGTTGTTGCAAGAAGTGTTTATGGGTTTTAAAATCGCATCATGTAATAATTGAGTTGATACTATGGGTGCGACTGAGGAATTATTCGAAGCTGTAAAAAAAGGAAATCTAGAAGCGGCAAAAAAGGCGATAGAGAACGGTGCTGATGTTCATGTCAGGACTACTGATAACGACAGTCTTTTGCATTTCGCTGCTTTCAACGGCTATTATGAACTTTCCGAACTGCTTTTAGACAAAGGGGTCGATGTTGATGCAAGAGACAAGCATGAGTGGACTCCTTTGCACGATGCAGCTTCAAGGGGTCATTACAGGATTGCAAGACTACTTCTAGAAAGAGGTGCGGATCCTGCAGCAAGAACTCGGATGAACTATACGGCTTACCAGTTCGCTGTAGACCAAAAAAATGCTTGCCTTGCATTACTGGTTAGGCCAACTAAGCGAAGAAGCTGTGCCCTGGCTTCAAACGACAGAAAGAATTTCAGGCCTGCATTCAGGAGCGAAACACAGTTCAAGGCTCCGAAACACCAAAGAAACCCGGACTTCAGAACGCAGCAAAAAATGCTAGTCGCATAAGACTCAAAATGCCCAATGAAGCCCCCAGAGACCTACTAATCAAACCCCCTGTTTTAAATACCTCAGAGTATATAATAAACAGTCAAAGGCTTGTGCTTTTGGCGAGCCTTCTTCTAAAAGGTGAGTAAATAACTGACAATAATACCCTTCTATTCGAAGCCATAAGAAAAAGTTGCAATGTTGAAGTTAAAAGACTAATTAAATTAGACGCAGGCCTAGTACACGGGAGAGACAAATACGGAAACACTCCACTCATGATAGCCGCCAACTTTCCAAATATTACTACTGTAGAATTTCTTCTAAATGCCGGTGCAGATGTAAACGCTGAAAATTCTGGATTGACTGCACTAATCATTGCCTCAATGTTCGAGCGCCCGGGTATATTACGGCTCCTCCTAAGTAAAAAACCCAAACTAGATGCACAAGACAAGAAAGGCAAAACAGCATTACATAATGCTGTAACATATGGCAACGAATTGGTTGCAAGAATATTGCTAGAATCAGGAGCCAGAATAGACATACCTGACAATGACGGATTTACTGCACTTGACATAGCCAAACAAAAAGGCCACACAAGACTTATAGAAAAAATGATGGAAATACAAACAGCTGCTGGCATAGCCGCTGCTGAAAAAACTAATGAGAAACCGCCAACCACGGGTAAAAAATCCAAGTCGGGCGGCATAATCAATCCAGAAGGTCAATCTGCAGGTGCACAATTCAGAAGAACTGCCGGAACCAGACCTCAGGTATCTACCAGGAATCCACATACAGACAGAAGTCTCAAACTATAAACAAGGTGAAATTATGGGTACACTAACTATTGATGAACTCCTATTCATAGGCATAGAGCACGGAGACTTGAGAATAGTTACGTATGCCATTGAGAACGGAGCAAATGTACATGCGAGGAATAAAATTGGCTCTACTCCATTCCATGAAGCGGCAAATCTAGGTCGTGTGGAAATCGGAGAGTTTCTTTTAGAGAAGGGAGCAGATAAAAACGCATTGAATAATGCAAACCAGAAACCACTCGAAATAGCAGTTGTAAAAGCCCAACTTGGTTTTATTAGCCAATTTTTAACAAAAGATGACAATGTCCTAACAAGTGAGGGTGGAAATACACTACTTCATTTGATGGTAACCTTCGGCCGTAATGAAATGGCGAAAATTTACATGGACCTAGGACTTGATATAAACGTAGCAAATGACATGGGGTATACACAATTACATTTGGCAATATTATTTGACCGGGCACAAATCCTTTTAGACCTTCTGGCACACGGTGTTGAACTCACAACAGATATGCACGGAAATACCCCATTGCATCTCGCAGCAATATATGATCGTAAAGAAATAGCCGAGCTTCTTCTTGTTGAATGCTGCATGTTTCTAGATATAACTAATAAGAATGGTAAGACGCCACTTGAAGTAGCAACAGAGTATGGACACACGAATATTGTAGAATTGCTAGAAACTACCAAAGCCCAAAGGGGGAGAATCGAAGTAGCTGGTGCAACTCTGTCCAGAACTTTTGTAAACTACTTACGTACAACTGATCGTTACGCTGGTGATGGAAACGGAACTGGGGCTGCCAGACACACAACCAGCGGCTCCATTTATCCAGATTCAGACCATAATCCCAAATACAGAATGGCAGTCCAACGCATGGGTTTGCACAGGAAACCACCGTGCAGTAGAAATCCAAGGACTTTAATGAGGGGAAATGTCATATTGTAAAATTAATCCTACAACAAGTGAAACAATGAACAAACATCACAGAAATATTCCTAAACAGTCTCCTAATGGAGACCAAACCTCACAACTACAAGAAAGCAACCATGTCCACGAGTTTTTCACTAGAGGTCTAAGGACTGCGGGTAGGGCTATAAGCTGGCCAGAAACCCAGGCAGGAAGGCAAGAAAAACTTCAAAAATCAGAATTTGAACAGGCAGTTGTAAAATGGCTTGAAGAAGCCAGTTTCCGTTTAGAAAACCTTAATTTATCAGGTGTTGAAGGAAGATTTCAGGAACAGTTCAGTGCACTAATGCAAGTGCTTCAAAGAAACATTCGCGAGTCAGCCGTGGTTTTTAATGATACGAACACTGTGTTTGCCATAAATGTGGTGGACGGAAACATCCTCTTTCTGACTGGAAAACTAGTCTGTGTGCGAAGATCAGGCAAGTATGACATACAACTAGTGAAAGACGTAAAAAAGAATCGGCAATATCATATACTGTTATTCCCAAAAACAGAAACTGACACTTTAACCAACGATGCTGCATTCGGGCTTATTGTTAACTTGGACTCCTATCTTGTTTCGGCTGCCAAGTTCTACACGCGCTATTCCCGTATTCGCCAAGTCCTTGGACCTCTTGACTTACGGGTAGCTGAAGGATCGATAACAACCGAAGAAGCCAGGAGACTCA
>JACQQB010000091.1 GCA_016207225.1 Microcaldota archaeon
ATAAACAATAAGTGGGGCACCTGCACTCCAATAGGGATTGTTTGTGAACCTGGTACCAAGGTAGGCTGCACACTGCCAGATGCGTGCACATTCGGATTTAAGCAATGCAATATGTGCGGTACGGGTTATGGGAATTGCATAGCGTCGATACAATAATAACTAGATGGTTAGCAATAGTAGGTAATGGTGAGATATTGAGAAAAGCATTTTTCTTCATGCTTGATGCATTCACTGCTTTGTACATAATGCTTATATCAATCTCATTACTTCTTTTCTTGGTAAATGTTCCGAAGTCATTGCATAAGCAATACCAAGAAGTTTATGACATCAACAGGGATTCTTTAACTACTTTGGATAGCTTGAAAATGCGGGATATATGGTCTACACCTTTGAGATCAAGCATTACTGCAGATGAAAGAGATATGGAAAATTCTATTTTAGAGCAAATGGCTAAACACTCTTTATCCTCTCCTTCTCAGCCTGGGTTCGCGAATGCATTGGCACAATCCTTCTTGGATTCTGGAGATTCGCCAATGATACCGATTAATTATGAATATGAGCTTAGCATATTTAGCCTCAAGGAGAATAGATGGATAGTTATTGCTAGTAGGAATAGCCAGAGTGATAGGGTATTGCAAACTGTTGATTATAGAATAATTCAGGGATACTCGGTGCACGTGGACCCTGGAAGAAATCCGTTTGGATACAGGTCATGCCAGGGCAATGCTACTCCTTGCGATGCACCAATATCATTATTCAATGAGGGTTCCTTGATAGGGCCTACACTAGTAAAGTTGATGGTATGGGTTTAGGAAAAAATAACTTTAGGAAAGGCTTTTTCCTTACGTTGGCAGTTTTAGTAATCTTAACTTTTATGATTACCTCAATTTCTCTCTGGAATGTTGTGGTGAGAACAAAGGAAGAAAAAGCACCTGTAAGGTTCCAAGCCGAGTCGTTGCAGGAGATAGGGAAGAGCTTCTCAAACAGCAGGATTACACACGTTGCTGAGATAATAGATTACAGGGCAGTACATGACTTGGACTGGCATATTAGATATAGTGGGGTATACGCAAAGAATATTTCCACAAGCTTGGAGAAGTTTGTGCTTTATGGCAGATGCTATCCGCATGACATTAATGAGGATAATCAACTCGACATTGATGGAAGCACATTTCAAAGTTTATCATCGGGCTGTTATTCGGTGGATCCTGCATTCTGGGTTCCTGGTAGGAATTGCTTGCAGTTCGACTTGAATGATGATAATGCAGTCAACGGCAAGGATGCAGAATGCTTTTTACCCACGAATAGAAACGCAACCAGGGATACTTTTAACTACTGGGAGAGTACCACCAGATCCTTGGCAGAGCAGGCTGGATTTAAGCCGACCGCGAAAATAGAAAACTTTTCAACTGCGCAAATAGACCCGTGGAATGTTTCTGTTTCGTATAAGGTAAAAATAAACATAAGCGATGGTAAGGAAACGATGGGAATAGAGAAGGAATTTTTAGTGGTGGATAATTTTTCAATAGAAGGCTTGGAAGACCCTTTGATAGGAGTTGAGAGCTGGAAAACAGGCGATGTTCCGAGACCAGGAGTGGAAAAACAGATTTTTAGAGGCCAGCCTTACACACAGTTCGTATCAAGAGTTTCGGGTACGGCTTCAATAGCAAGAGGAAAAGGATGGACATATGGAACCTCTAAGCAACTGAATGAGAATAC
This sequence comes from Microcaldota archaeon, assembly GCA_016207225.1. Taxonomy (GTDB): domain Archaea; phylum Micrarchaeota; class Micrarchaeia; order Burarchaeales; family JACQQB01; genus JACQQB01. The sequence goes on from JACQQB010000091.1 coordinate 1,720, forward strand.
CAACCCGAATGAAACGAATAGGATTTTTATAGGCAACGCTCCCCCTGCGGATCCTTCACCTTATGCAGGCTTTGTGCTGTTAAAGAGCCCCAGAACCACTACAAGAGTAGGAGGCAACGCTACAGGGTCTTGCACCTATAGCTTTACTGCACCCTGTCAGGGAAATGCTAATGCTACATGCACGGGTCAGTTTTCAGTAAGTAAGACTTGCAGCTTCTATTTTGTAACCGAGAATTCGAATGATTGCTTTGATTGTTATGAATGGTCTCCTGGCTGCGCTGTTTTCTGTGAGAATGTACCGTTAGGGAATGTTACACCTGCAAATGCAACTCCAGGAAGTGTGAGACTATTGACCCCGAATCAGGTGGTTGCAAAACCCAGAGAGCCTGCAAGACCGATTAAATCTGACGGCAGCGGGACTAAACCATATGTCCAGTTCTCAGATAAGCAGGCCAACTTCACTCCTCCGAGCACATTTGACAATAGATTTTTGTTTGTTATGAGTGACCTGAGCTGGATAGTCAACAATACCATAGACCCGTTAGGTTTCGACCAGTTCCTTGGCGATGGCATACCTACAGGTGCAGCTTTTACTACGTTATCCCACACAGGTGAAGTCAGGTTTTATGACATAGAGAATTTGAGGGATTATGGCGTATGCAGTTCATACAGGGAGACCACTTTGGCACCAAGCTTCTTTGCTAGATTACAGGGAACCAGGAATGTTAGCTTTGACAGCAATGGAATTGAGTCGTTTATTGTTGGCCAGTGGACTGTCAGGGACAATTTATCACAGGTGGATTGGGAGTATTATAGCAATATCACTGGTATAACTGTGAGAGGAATGCCTGGCTGTAAGAGTAATGCTGACTGCATAGCTAATGTGCCATTAGGTCATTTCACTTTAAGCACTAACGCACTGAGCAGGTATGGTGCAGTTGAGATTGCATGCCCTTTAACTGGCTTTGGGGCAAAATGTGGGGTAATAAATTGAGAAAGGGACAGGTTGGTTTAGAAACAATGACTGTAATTGCATTCTTATTACTGTTGACCATACCTTTAGGCCTGCTGTTATTCTCCGGTACTGGACAGGGATTGGAGGATGTTTCTATTATGCAGGCAAATCAAGCAGTAGTCAAAATAACAAATACCGCGAACGATGTATACATACAAGGTCAGGATTCAAAAGCAAGTATATTTGTTTTGATACCTCCAAAGGTGAACAGGATTTTAATAAACGGAAATGAGATTACATTTCGGATGGAAACTTCAAGTGGAACGGTGGATATAGTAGGGATAAGTGTGGGAAATTTAACCGAGGAAGGAAGTGGTCAGCCAATAACTGCAATAGTGGATCCGAATATATATTTGATAAATGTAAGTTATCAGCAAGGTAAGGTCAGGTTAGAAAGAGGTTAATAATGAGAAGAGGACAAGCTGCATTTGAATTCCTTTCATACTTCACATTTTTCCTACTTATCTTCATAGTTATTTTCACCTATATGGGCTCGGAGCAGGCAAGGGAAATCAGAGTCAGGGAATTTGAGATATCCAAGGAGATAACTGATAATTTTGCAAGTGAAGTTAATCTTGCAGTGAGCGTTGGTGACGGGTATAAGAGAACTTTTACTTTCCCCACCAAGATACTCGGTAAAACCAATTACTCAGTATTTTACAGAAAAGGTTTCGTAGAGTTAACCTGGAGCAGGGGAGAGGATAAATTTGTTTATTTTTCACCTTTGTCAACTGATAATGTTACTGAGTTTGCAGTGGATGTTGAGAAGGGTTATTTAAGGTTGAATAATACCAGGGGTGTTATATATATCAAACAATAGGAAAGGACAGTTTTTTTCATACGATTCATTGATAGCGACGATCGCATTCCTGCTAGTTTTTTCTGTTTTGACGGTTTATTGGTTTAATTTAAGGTCCATAATGAATTCCCCCCATGAACTCTTGGTTGATGACGGGATAAGGATAGCTGAATCTCTTCTGACTCCAGGCACACCGTTGGATTGGACTTCTTCACCTGCAAGAGCGAATCAATTTGGGTTAACAACTGATTGGGACAGGAATGTTGTGGATGAGAGCAAAGTAGTGGCTTTAAGGGAGGTTTCGCTTGCCAATTATAGCCTCGCAAAGGATAAGTTCAAAACAATTTATGATTTTTACATAACGATAGAGGACAAGAATGGGAATAAGTTTCAAGAAATAGGAAGAGCTCCTTCCGGCAGGGCATCGCAGCAAATAAATGTGGAGAGAATTGTCCTGTATAGGAATTCTACTGCCAAGTTGAGAGTTCAGCTTTGGAGCACTGCAGTCTAGTAGGAATAGGCGTCTTCTAGCGTATCTGTTTTTCCTCCAAATTTTAGGAAGCTGAAAATTCTTAAAAGTTCGATTTGCCTGTCTGTTGCCTGTATCAATCTTTCACAAACATCATCTATTTCCTCTTCAGATACTTCATCCAGAGTTAATGCCTTGGCCAAGGTTATTGACCTGACAAGTCTTTCCAGCCTGTTCTGTCTTCTTACTTCGTTCACCATTACTTGATCATGAACTAAAACTTTATCTTTTTTATTGCCATTGAGATATCTTTCTGCTATCCTTTCCAATAAACCGGATCTGGCTTCTTCTAGCAAACCAGACTCCCTGATCCTAGTCGTGACTTCTTTTCTTCTTCTTTCAATCAATGTTTTTTCAGGTAGATTTGGATCTTCTAAAACTGCTATAAAGGATTGTGCCCTGTTATACAGGCGATCTCCAACAATAAGAGGTTTATAGTGCCTAAGTGCAGTTTGTAGTTTAGAAAGAAGACGGGATTGTCTAAGCCTAAGTTCGGCGATTACTTCGCTACTTTGGCCAAGAATTTGAATGCATACACCTCCTGATTTACTATAATGTATTTGGCCAATGTTATTATGAGATAGGATATATAATAGATTTGCTGAGTGGAATATTATTAAAGGAATATGGTTAGGTTTAAGAAATTATCTCCTTCGGCTGAAAACCTGCCTAATCCAAGAATTCTTGAGGTGACGGCGGTTCTCTGCTTTCGCCTTTTCTTTCCCTTATTTGGGCTACTACCTTAGTCTGCAAGTCTTGAGGCAGCCTGTCATACCCTGCATATTCATGGTACCATACTGCCCTTCCTTGAGTAGCGCCTCTTATATCGTTAGCAAAACCAAAAGTTTCTGCTACAGGAACTTTACTCGTGAGGTTCACCACTTCGCCTTCCTGCTGGATGTCTAAAACCTGGCCTCTTCTTCCTTGAACTAGGTTGATTACGTTACTCATGTAATCCTGTGGAATCTGGATAAAGATTTTTTGTTTGGGCTCGAGGAGTGTGATGCCTGCTAGCAGCATACCTGCCAGGATAGGCCTTCTTATTGCTGGAATTGTCTGGGCAGGGCCTCTATGAACAGGGTCTTCATGAATTGTTGCGTCTACAACCTTAATTTTAACACCTATTGTTTTCTCTTTGGCTAACGGACCTGCGTTGACTGCCTCTTCAAAACCTTCGATGAGTAGCTCCATGACTTCATCCATGTACTGAACTCCACGGGTCATATCGAGGAATAAGCATTTATTAAGCACGTCTTTGAGGTTTTTTGCCTCGTCTCTTGGCAAGCCTGCTTTTACCAGAGTTTCGACTAGTTGCTTGCCCTTGGGTCTTCCGTCAGGTATCAGGCCTTCGTCCATTGCTTTTAGTACACCTTCTTCCAAAGGCTCTACGATAACCTGGAACTTAGAGTGCCTGTTTGGGGATTTGCCTTCTATTGGGCCTACCTTGGCCCTTATTGCCTCCCTATAAACGACTATTGGCTTGGAGGTTTCTATGTCCACCCCTTTTTCTTTGGATATTTTATATTCTACAATCTCTAAGTGCAATTCACCCATTCCTGACATCAGGTGTTCGCCAGTCTCATGATTTATTTCTATTTTAATAGTCGGGTCTTCTTTGGCTATCTGCCTTAAGACTTCAATGAGCTTTACCAGATCCTTTGTGTTTTTAGCTTCGATTGATTTTGTGACTACTGGTTCAGAATAGTGTTTGATTTGTTCGAAAGGTTCCATCTCTGTCTCGCTTATTGTTTCACCGACATAAAGGTCATGCAAGCCGATGATTGCAGCAATATTGCCAGCTGGAACCTCGTCCACTAAAACACGGTCAGGACCCATGTAAACCCCAACCTGCTGTATTTTTTCTTTGGTATACTTGCTTGCTAGGTTAACTTCTACGCCTTTTTTGGCTGTCCCAGAGAATAGCCTGCAAACTCCTACTTCACCGGCATGCTCATCTATGACTACACCGAATATTATGCCACAGACTTTGGCTTTTGAGTCTACGGCAGTCATGTATTTGTATTCCTCTGAATTAGGATCACCATGCCAAAGAGTCGGTATTCTGTACTTTTGAGCTACCAGTGGTGGTGGCAGGTGGTTTATTGCCATTTCAAGTACCACATCATCTAACGGGGATTTTTCAACAAGTGATTTGTGGTCTCCTTTGACACAAAGTTCGTAAATGTCCTTGAAGGTTATTTTATTTTTCTGCATTGATGAGAAACTGACTGCCCATTTATTGAAAGCTGAGCCGAAGGCAACGTTTCCTTTATCAACTTGAATGAACCATGGGTCCTTAAATTCGGCTGGAGCAAAATTTGTTACCAGCTTATTCACACTCCCGATGATCTTTATCAGTCTAGCCTGCATTTCTTCAGGTTTTAATTTTAATTCATTTATCAAACGGTCGATTTTATTTATGAATAGCACTGGCTTGGATTTTTCTTTCAGAGCCTGCCTTAGCACGGTTTCTGTTTGCGGCATAACACCTTCTACTGCATCGACAACCAGGATAACACCGTCAACCGCACGCATTGCCCTTGTTACATGGCCTCCGAAGTCAACATGGCCTGGTGTGTCTATGAGGTTGATCAGGTAATCACTACCTTGGTATTGGAAGCCTAGGGATATGTTTGCAGCCTTAATAGTGATTCCACGCTTTTGTTCCTGCTCATCAAAATCCATCATTCTCTGCTGGCCTGCTAGTTCTTTGGAGATTAGCCCTGCACGTGCCACTAACGAGTCCGTAAAGGTAGTGTTATGTATGAACATACCTTCTGCGACAAAATTATGATTATCCTGAACCGTAAAGTCATAGACTTCTTCAGCAGTACCTTCAGTTATTTCTACAACTTCTATAAACGCTAATTCTTCCTCACATATTTGAGTTAAGAAATCATTGTTAAGTTTATTTGCGATTTTATTAATTGATTTTAACACAGGTTTTGTTTTGCCGCCTGCGTATTCGTAATAATTAGAAGCAATTGCCCCCATGCTTAAACTCCCTTTCATTTCTACAAAAGCTTCCTTAGATATTGGTACCGTGTCGAGAGCATAACTTCCAGAGCTTTTAGCCTCTATAATTTTTGCCTTTTGTATTTTTTCAAGAAGTGAGAAGCCTATTGATTCATTAAATCTTTTTAGAGAGTTTCCGGTAATGTATAGTGTATCGCGTTGTCTTATTGATGCACAGTTAAACCTGAGCAATAGGAGCTGAACGTCTTTAAGCATACTGTTGCTTACAGAGGTTATTGAAACTGCTCTTCTACTGAATTCTACTGTTCCATCGCAATCAAAATATCCGCTTAGGAACGAAGCTATTAGGTTGTTTGCAGAAGTAAA
>JACQQB010000095.1 GCA_016207225.1 Microcaldota archaeon
GATTTTTTTAACAATTATTTCTATTTTTTCATCCTCTATGTCCCATTCTTTTTTAGTTCCTTCTAGTTTTGGTTCTTTGGAAATTATGATATCTTTTGCATTGACATCTTTCATTAGTTCATTTTTCTCTTTTTCAATTATTGAAGCAAGCTCAGATTTGGAGATTATGTTAACGGTTATCAAATCCTTCTCGACTAGGTTCATCTCCTTTCTCATTATTTGAACTCTTCTTGCAACTTCCCTTCTCATGGCTTCCATGTAGAGTTCTTGGTTTATTTTTGTCTTTAGGTAGATAGTGCCGGTTGGGAATTCGTTGCTACCGTAGTCTTCGTTAGCTTGGAATTTTTCAGTTACCCTTACGTTTTTAACATTGCACATTGTCTTCAGGACATTGGCTAGGTTATTGACTGCGGAAGTGACTTCCGCTGCATTTGTAGCTATTACAACTTCCTCCAGTGGCCAGCGTAATTTTACATTTTTGGCTTGCCTTATGTTAGCACAGATTGCTACAATGCTGTCAGTTGTGTCTACTTCTTTTTCCAGCATCGGGTTGATTAGCTTAAGATTGGTGGATGGCCACTCAAACATGCTTATGCTTTCCACATTTTCAAACTTCCTGAAGAATTTCTGGTAGATTGATTCCGAGATAAAAGGAGTTATTGGAGAAGTGAGCTTTAGTAGAGTGAATAATGTGGTGTAAAGGGCACTTAGGGCACCTTCAGGATTATTGTTGTCATTAACTCTTTTCTTGAGTATTTTCAGGTAAAACCTGCTCAAATCCTCGACTATAAAGTCTTTGTACCTGCGCGTGGCTTCGTGCAGGCTGTACTCATCGAATTTTTCAGTGGAGAATTTCACCAATGAGTTAAGCTTTGAGAGAAGCCAGTAGTCTTCTATTTCATACTTTACATTTTCTGATTTTTGGTAGAACCTTTCCAAGAAAATTGACAAGTTCCAGTAGATTGCTAGGACACGACTTGCTTCCTTTAGTTCTAGCCAGTTGAATTTCAGGTCTTCCCAGATTGTTGAGCCCATGCTCCAGAATCTAAAGGTGTCTGCACCGTATTTGCTGAGAATTTCTTCCAAAGGAACAAAATTACCTACGCTTTTGCTCATCTTTTCTCCTTTTTCATCCACGAAAAACCCATGCATGAGTAAACTCTTGTAGGGTATTTCACCTTTGTGAACTATGCCAGAACCTAGGAGAGAGTAGAACCAGCCGCGTATCTGGTCTTTTCCTTCAACTATGAAATCACTTGGGTACCATTTTTCCTCTCCTTTTTCCAATGAGGCCCATACTGCATTTCCAGAGTCGAACCAGACATCAAGGACATCCGGAACACGTTTCATCTTGCCGGAGCAGGTACAATCCAGAGTGACTTCATCTATGAACGGCCTGTGCAGCTCCTTGATTTCTACGCCTAGTTCTTGCTTGGAGCCTATAACTTTAATTTTCTTGCATTTCTCACATATCCAGATTGGCAGTGGAATTCCCCAGAATCTTTGCCTGGAAATGCACCAGTCAGGAGCAGAGTTGATGAAATCAGTAAACCAAGTGCTCGCAAACAGAGGCTGCCAACGTACATTTTTTATTTCAGAGAGCATCGAGTCCTTGACTTTGGATATTTTAATGAACCATTGATCTGTAGTTATGAAAATTAACTGTGTTTTGCAGCGCCAGCAGTGTGGGTAGCGGTGCCTTATTCTTCCCGAGTATATGAGGTTGTTGCTTTCTTTAAGGTCTTTTATTATCTGCTTGTCTGCATCCTTGACAAACATGCCTTCGTAGGAGCCGCCCTCGTTAGTGTACCTGCCAGTAGTGTTTACCGGGCAGAATGGCTCCAGTTTGTAGATTTTACCTACGATAAAGTCCTGCGGACCGTGTCCGGGAGCACAATGAACTAATCCTGTGCCTTCTTCCAGGGTTACGAATTCATCGCTTAATACTATCCTGTGGCTTGTTGTGGCTTGTTTTGGGACTTTTGAAGCTAGTGGGTTGAGATATTCCAAGCCTTCTAGTTTCTTGCCAGTAAATTCCCCAAGGACTATTGCACTTTTGCCCAGTTCACCGGCCAATGCCATTATTGCGTTTACTCTTTCCTTTGCTAGAATCCAGGTTTCATTGTCTACCTTTATTTTTACGTAGTTAAAGAGCGGGTGTGCCATTACTGCCATGTTTGCCACCAGGGTCCATGGAGTAGTGGTCCAGATGATCAGGTATTCATTCTCTTTTCCCTGAACTTTGAACTTGACATAGATCGAAGGATCATCCCTGTCATCGTATTCAAGCTCATAGTTAGCCATCGTAGTTTCGCATCTTGGGCAGTAAGGAAGGACGTAGATTCCTTTTTCCAACAGGTTCTTTTCCTCGGCTTGCTTTATGGTCTGCCAGGATTTTTCGATGTATTCGTCTTTATAGGTTATGTAGGGTTTCTCCCAGTCTAGCCAGATACCTATGCTCTTGAATTGGTTGGTCATTACATCTATGTACTGGGTGGCAAAGGCTTTACAGCGCTCTATGAATTTGAGTATGCCGATGGTTTCTATGTCTTTTTTGGAGCCCAGCTTAAGCTCTTGCTCAACCTTTACTTCTATCGGCAAGCCATGCGTGTCGAAGCCAGGCTGTGCACGTACATTAAAGCCCCGGGAACGCATGTAGCGGCAGATTGCATCTTTTATGCTTTTATTCCAGGCTGTTCCAGGGTGAATTTGACCAGTAGCATAAGGAGGCCCATCACAAAAGTACCACTTTTGGTTCTTTTTGTTTTTTTCTTTTATTTTTTCGTAAACCTTGTTCTGGGACCAAAAGTCAGCTATGGATTTTTCTATTTCTATTGGTTTGTACATGAGTTAGCCTCTGATAAGGATTTTTCTTGCTAGGTAAGTAACGCTCGGGATCATGAATGCGATGAAAAGCATTGTTGGGATGCTTATTATGCTTATGGAGTATGTGAGGTTTGTGAGGACTATAGCGACGACTGCTGCGAGAATGTTCAGTTCGGCAGTATGCGTTAAGTCTTGCATGTTGAAGAGCTGTTCAGCAAAGTGGAGTGAAAGTAAGCCGATTATGAAGAAAGATACGAGTAAAAACCAGCCAGTGCTGCCTGCTGTCCTTATATCCGCTAGGTTAAGAAGCCATATTACCAGTATTAGTATTGTTGCGTTCATTGTTGCAAACAATATAAATCTTTTTTCCTCAAATAACATCCTAGCACCATATTCAGGGTAGTTTATTGGAAAGAAATTTATATAAGGGTTTTATCGATGGATTTTGACTTGCCGTGGACTGAAAAGTACAGGCCGAAAAATTTAGAGGAAGTTATAGGGCATAAGGAGATAGCCGAGAGGCTTAAGGCTTTTGTAAAGTCCAAGAATGTGCCGAATATGATGTTTGCAGGTCCTGCCGGCATCGGTAAGACTAGTGCCACTTTGGCCTTGGCCAGAGAGTTGTTCGGGGATGCTTACTCAGAGAGTTTATTGGAGTTAAACAGCAGTGATGAAAGAGGAATAGACATCGTAAGAGGGAAGATAAAGGATTTTGCCAGGGTTTTACCTCTGGCTGATGTGCCATTCAAGATAATATTCTTGGATGAGAGTGATGCGTTAACACCTGATGCGCAGCATGCTTTGAGAAGGACGATGGAAGTTTATGCTGGTGCGACGAGATTTATTTTAAGTTGTAACTTTTCCAGTAAGATCATCGAGCCGATTCAGAGCAGGTGTGTGGTTTTCAGGTTTAAGCCTTTGAGTGAGAATGATATCAGAGAAATGCTTGTGAAGATCTCGAATAATGAAGGCATTAAGATTAGTGAAGATGGGATAAAGGCAATAATTTACATCTCTGATGGGGATATGAGAAAGGCAATCAATGCCTTGCAGGGTGCCAGCACTTTGAGCAAGAGCATAAGTGAAGAGACAATCTATAAGGTTTCATCCAGAGCAAGGCCGCAGGAAATAAAGGAGATGATGGAATTTGCCTTAAAGGGTAGTTTTGTTGAGGCCAGGAACAAGCTGGATTATGTTTTGCTTAATTATGGGATGAGTGGGGAGGATGTCTTGTTGCAGGTTTATAGGGAGGTTGCCAGTTTGGATGTGCCAGACCGGGCTAAAGTCCAGCTGGTGGACAGGATAGGGGAATATAATTTTAGGATGGTAGAAGGAGCGAATGAAAGAATCCAGCTAGAAGCCATGCTTGCACAGATAATGCTTATTGGCCAGAATGCACATGAGAGTAAGAAGTAAAGGTACTTATGTCTAGTTTTTTAAAGAGAATGCATGCGAATTGTGTCTTTAGCTCCGAGCAATACTGAGATTCTTTATGCGATGGGAGCGGAGAAAGAGATAGTTGGAGTTACTCGTTTTTGTGATTATCCTGACGGAGCTAGGGATAAGGTGAGGGTTGGAGGCTGGTTGGACCTGGATTATAGAAAAATACAAGAGTTGAAACCTGATTTGGCCATTACTTCGAGTTTTGTCCAGGAGAAGGTAGTTGAGAGATTAGCTGAACTTGGAATAGAAATACTGCATGTTGATCCGGTAGCCTTGGAAGAAGTTTATGAGAGTATTTTGGATATTGGCAGAGTTGTTGAGAAAGAAGAAAATGCTTATGGATTAGTTGGAAGTATGAGGGAGAGAGTTGGGGAAATAAGCAAAAAATCAAGAGACTTGGGGTATGGACCAAGAGTTTATGCTGAGGAATGGCATGAGCCGCCAACAGTCTGTGGAAATTGGATACCTGAGTTGATAGAACTGGCTGGTGGCGTAAGCTTGGGGAAAAAAGGTATGCATAGTTATGGAATCAGGACAAGTGAGGTCGTTGAGTTTGATCCTGATTTTATGGTAGTTAGCTGGTGTGGTTTTGGTAAGAATGTTAATGTGGAATGGATTAGGAAAAGGAAGGGTTGGGAGGAGATTAATGCCGTAAAAAATGGGAAGATTTATGTTTTTGATGATTCGTTGCTTAATAGGCCTGGGCCGAGACTGGTTGAAGGACTAGAGTTGCTTGTTGATATTGGAAAAAGATTGGGATAAGAAGGCTTTTTATAAGTTGTTACAGTATCAATTAGCATGCGAGGGGTTTTGGGTATTGCAGTTTTCTTTTTGCTATTGGTAAGCCCAGTATTGGCAGATTTTGGCCCTAGTCCCGAAAGACCGGTAATAGAGATTAATCTGTTTAAAGGTACGGAGAAGTATACTGGAACTGCTAATGTGACTTATCTGTGTTCTCAGGCTACTGAAAGAGGCGAACCCAAGAATGCGGTTAAGCCAGGCGACCTGGATTTGCAATGCAGTCAGGGTAAGTGCACCAATACTGGTTGGTATTACAAATTCAATCCATGCTTTACATCGAAGGGTAAATTCCAGGTGATAACAGAGGGGAGAAGTGCGGTTACTGAGGAAGTTTCTTTCGAATCTCCTGGTTTCTATTCTTTGGATGTTGATGTAGAAACAGGGAAAATAAATCGTTCGGATAATTTTTACATACCATGCATAACTAGCTTCTTAGGGATACTGCTGCTTTCATTGTTTGTTTTCAGCAGAAAGTGATTTCGTGGAAATTGGCTTTTTGGCTGCTTTTGTAATTACAAATTTAGTAGAAATGCTTGTGGCTTATTTCATATTGGGTAAAGATGAAAAAATTAGTTTAATTTTGCCTGTGGTTTTTTGCTGTAATTTAGTAACTATGCCATGGGTTTGGTTTATTTTTCCTTTTTTTCTGCATTTACCTTATTTGCAGACATTATTAATTTCAGAGTTATTTGCGTTTATTGTGGAGATAGTAATTTACATAGAGGCATTCAAAAATTCGACTAGGGATAGTTCGATCATGGCAGCCAGTATAGGTAATCTAACATCCTTTATTTTAGGCTTGTTAGTAGCTTTACTTTAGATTTTTATGGCCGAATTTTATTTGAACTATTCCTGGGTTGCTTACAGTAGGCTTATCGACACCATAGATTAACCAGAAGAAGTCTACACCTTGCTCTGTTTCTTCTATTGGACCGTCAACTGTTTGCCCTCCCCAACCATCAAGAACTATTTTTCTTGTTGGACCGTACGATTTAGTGTTCCATTTTTCCCAGTCGCCATCAGTTATTTCTTCAGCATGCCAGGTTCCTTTTGAATCCCCGAACTCCCAAATTCCGAATTGATTTAGATTTAAAGTTGTTGAGCTGGAAATGGCGCCGAATGCACCGTATCCACCATCAGTGTAATCTATGCGTGTGGAATAAATGCGCCATGTATCGACAAGCTCTGGAGTGGAAACTACCTGCATGCAGCCGAATAGGAGAATAAACAATATTGTGACTGTTATCAAATATGTTCTCAAGTCTAACACCTAAAATTGATTAGTATTTCCTGTTTATAAACCTATAGATTCTGAGCTGTTAAGTTAAGGCGTCGAGAATTAAGAAACGATTATAAATAAAGTCGTACATTTCTAGATATTGTGAAAACAAGTAAACCCAAAAAACAAAAGAATGGAGTTGTTAAAGAATACTTTGCAGATGGGAAATTACTCAAATCTTACAAATTTAAGAATAATAAGAGAATTAAGGGTTAGCCAACGATCTTGAATTTCAGGATTGCGGCAATGCCTTTAAAGCTCATTAGCTGTTTGCCAGCGTTATTTTCAACACTGAATATGAGTACTTTAGATTTTTGTTTATCTGCTTTCTGGAGCAGATCATCCAGTTCCTTGTTCTGCCTTATTAAATCATCTGCTATGTAGAGTTCTTCGATTGCACCGTAGTTGACTGCTTCTTTAACTTGAGGTATTCCATAGGCAACCAAGCCACGGTCTTTTGAGAGCTGTTCAAGGAATCTTTCAAGTGCATGCGCCTCCTGTTCTACCCGTATTTCGCCTATGAGTCTTTCAGCTATACCAGACTTGATAAGCTCGTGTATCCCGTTTACTTCTGCAGAATTGCACCTTTCAAAAACAAGTTTGGGCAATATGTCTGGATAGCGATCTTGGATGAATTTTTTCAGATTGTCTTTTGTGAACCCGGGCCCGGCGACTACTACCTTATACAGTTCTAGAGATTCTAGTTTTTTAGTTAGTTCTAAGTAATAAAGACGGACTTTATCTTCATAGGACTTGTCTTTTTTAGAAGCGTGGCTGTATATTTCAAATTCCACATCTATGCCTTTAGGGGTAACTTTTGAGAAAATCGCCTTTTCATCATCCAGGACAACTATACCGAGCTTGGGCTTTTTAGTCTCTTTCTCAGCTTCTTTTAATCTTTTTAATTGAAAATCCCGCCATTGTTTGATTACCACGAATGGCTTGTGGAGCTCGACATCTATAGTGTGGTAGCTGCCTATTTGGACATACTCTTCTGGCGAGCCTGATTTTATGATCCCAGTAATCCTTAGCTTGTTGGCATGCTTGGCGAATTCTATCTTTTCAGCTATCAGGTCTAGGTTGACCTGCTTTTTTTCACCGCTTTCACCCTCATCTGTCTTGAATCTCCTGAAAGAGCTGGATTTAATCAGGTCATTGGGCTCGATTATTTTGTCCAGATGCCATAAATCTTCGTTATTTTCTGCTACTATTTTCATCTCGCCGGTCAGTGAATCATAGCGTATAATTCGCATAAGTAGTAGATGAGTTTGTGTTTTAATAAAACTTAGCCTATTGGTTTCAACTCGAAAAGAAGAACCTTCATCCTGTCAAATCCACCAGGAACCGCAACGCAATTGATAAGTTTGTTTTCTTCTAAACGAATGTCGAATACATTTTCATTATCTGAGAGTAGGATCCTACCGTTAAGGTCTTTCCCGTTCAATTCTGCTTTGCTGGTTTCCACCTTTACTTCCTTGGGCAGTTCAGAGACATCTTCCCTTTTAAGAAGTTCGTCTATTTGGTCAATGGTCATTATTGCCTCTCGTCTAACCGCACTGGATTTGTCTAGCTTTGTTATTAATTGATTTAGGGAAGTCTTTATCTCATTCAAGCGTTTTTTTATTATTTTTTTAATCTGTGGCCCGTGCTTATCCAATGTGTCTTCACTTTGTGTCATATTTTCATCTCATCCTGTTAGTTATTGTGTTGTGGACCAGTTGATGTGTCTTCATAAGTATATTGGCCTGTTGCATTAATCCTTGTACATTCTTCTCTAGTTCAGATTGATCTTGCTTTGGCTTTTGAGCAAATACGGACACGTTACCACCTATGATTATTATGCAGTATAACCAATTTTAAGCTTTGGGTGTTGTTTTTAGCCCAGATTGAATTTTAAATTTATGTGTGGAAATCACATCATGGAAAATAGCTTCGGTCAGGTTAAGGATACTATTCCACTCTATAAGGACAGTATGAGTGGTGATTTGGGCGAAATAGTAGTTTACGAAAGTGGTTTGCTGATAAATATTGGGACTAAGTTGGCCATCCCGTTCAGTTATGTTGCAGACATAAGTGAGAGAAAGAAGCTGCCTTTGGGAAAGGTTTTGGCCACGATGGATGTATTCGATATGCTAGGAAATAGGAATTCTTACGAGTTTGTTATAAATGAACTGAATTTACAGACATTAAGAAGAGTCTGTAAGAAATAGACTTTAGGCTGGAGTATTTTTAACTTCCATTTTTCTTATTTCAACTCTTTTTATTGGTGCGAGTTTCTTGACTCTGCCGAAGATTCTTGTGGGGAATTTCTTGAAGATTATTTCCTGTGCTAGTTTGGTTAGGTCCATTTCTGCAGCTTTTGCTAGTATTTCTTCTTTAGCCTCGTTCCTTATCAGTGTTTTTATTTTATCGCTTACTTTCCTTGCGGTGAAAACTACAGCTTTGACTCTTACAGCATTGTTGTCTTTAGTTTTAACATCGACTATTACGTTTATTATATCTCTGCGTCTTCTTATTAGAGTTTGCAGATAGCTGCTGGATAATTCATGGCCAATTAATTGAGTGTAGGCGCTTTTGCCTTTTATTTCTTTAACCCTGAATTCCAAGCTTGTGTAAGCTTGTGTGATATCATTGGTGAGTTCGGATAGGCTGACTTGTATTCTTCTGTTTAGGACATTGCTTTCATCGCCGCTGACTATCTGGGCTATTTCTCGATTGTCGAACATTTCCGGTGCGTGCACTGTATACCAGGATTTTAGTTTCCAAGTGTCTGTTGTTTTCGGTTTTGCCATAGAATTACCTATTTAACTAGCAGTGCTGCCTTTTCTGGGTCATATTTCCAGTCTTTTGGCAGTTTGCCTGTTCCTGAGTAGTAGAGTACCAAGCGTTTAATCTTGCATTCAATGTGGAGTAGTTTAACCGTATTGTGTGTATCTTTCTTGTTTACTTTCAAATGCTTTCTGACCTTATTGGCTTTTTTGATTAGGTTTAGCAGGTCTTCCGGATAGTCTATCTTAATTCCGTTGGTTTTAAGTAGAGTTACGATGGATTTGCCAGTTATTACCTTTGCATCAGGTACACCGTACTTATCCCTTAAGTATAGGCCTATTACTGAAGGTTGTGTCCCTTCTTTTCCCATTTTTGTAACTAGGTCTTCAACCTCTTGGGCAGAGTATTCTACCCAGTCTGGAACAGTTTTAATAGCAGGTTTCTTAGAACCACTTTTACCTCTTTTCCTTGAATGCATACGTGCCAATCAATCACCGTTTAAATATGATGCGAATTTTTCGAGTGCTTTTACTCTATGAGAAAGCTTGTTTTTTAGCTTAAAATCCTGACCAAATGTCTTTGTATAGCCCGTAGGTATGAAAATAGGGTCATAGCCGAAGCCTTTGATACCCATTAATCTAACAGCTATAGTACCTATACAATTGGCCTTAAAGGTTTTTATACCTTTTTCATTGCAATAGGCAATGACTGATATGAATTCGGCTTCTCTGTTTTTAATACTTTTCATTAGTTTGAGAATGCCGTCGAGGCCTATTTTTTTAAGGGTCCATGAGGAAAAAGTGCCTGGGAATGACTGGAGAGCCTTGATACATAGGCCAGAATCCTCAACGAAGAGGGGCTTTTTTATTCTTTTGTATGCATATTCTGCGGCGTTTGCAGCTATTTCTTCAAAGCTATCACTTCTGATTTCAGGGCATTCTAGGTAGATGTGGTCGATTGGGATTGAGTGTTTTTTAAGAAATAGAGCGGATTCTTGAAATTTGTGTTTGTTTGTTGTTACAAAGTGAAGCATTTAGACAACTCTTAGGATATGTTTAGTGAAAATTCACCTTCCTTTGCTTGTATATTTTTGATTTTTCCTGCTGCATTGATTTCCTCTTCTATTTCTTTTAAAGAGGCTAGCTGATCTTTAGGTAAGGTTATTTCTGCTTTTTCTATTTCTGAGTTTAAAGCCATCTGGTGGTCTGCCTTGTATTTTCTAATTTCGCTTATAAGCTTGTTTAGCAATGATCCTGTTGCCTCTGCTTTTTCATTTATTAAGTCGTTATTTGCCAAGGGCCATGGAGATGAGTGTATTGATTGAATTTTAGCTTGTGGCAGGAAAATGCCCTGATATATTTCTTCTGTTATATGCGGTGCTACTGGAGCCAGGAGTTTGAGTATGGCAAAGAGAACCTCATGCAGAGTGTATTGTGCTGCAGCCTTGCTTTCTTCCCCGTAAGTTTGGCTTTGGTAAATCCTGTGCTTAACGTATTCTAAGTAATAGTCACAGAATTCATGCCAGAAGAATTCATGCAGAGAAGTTATGTGGGCATGGAAATCAAAGTTCTCAAAGCTTTCGGTGCATAAGGATGTAAGTTTGTTTAGTCTGCTTAAAATCCATTTGTCTATCGGCCTTAAGTTGGGGATTTTCTCTTTGTGTTCGTAGTCCTTGATTGAGGACTCTATGAATTTTGAAGCGTTCCATAATTTATTTTGAAAGCTTTGTGCGAAGGCTATGTCCTTGTAGCTGAATGGCCTGTCCTTGGCCAGTGCACCGCTCAATGCTACCCAGCCTCGAACTGCATCCGCAGAATATTTGGTCAGTAGATCATCAGGTGGGATTATGTTTCCCAAGCTCTTGCTCATTTTCTTGCCATCCGGGGCTAGAACATTCCCATTAAGCAAAAGTTCCCTGAAAGGTGCTTTTCCAGTAAGCATCAGGCACCTGTAGATAGTGTAGAATGCCCAAGTACGGATAATTTCCGTTCCCTGAGGTCTTAATGAGGAAGGATAGACTTTAGAGAATAGCTTTTGATTTTCAGGCCATTGGGCAATTGTTAGTGGGGTTATTGAGCTATCGACCCAGCAATCGCAAGTGCTGGTTTCTGGAATTAGCTTTTCATTGCATTTTGAGCAGGTTCTTTCTTTATCTGCAGGAGGATTGACAGGAAGTTCTTCAAAACTTGGAGTTGCTATGGAATTGCAGTTTTTACAATACCAGAATGGTAAAGGAGTGCCATAAATCCTTTGCCTTGAAATGCACCAGTCCCACTCAATGAAGTTAGTCCAGTCGATTAGGTATTGTATTGTGTATTCAGGAACCCAACGCATGGATTTTGCTGCTTTGATTATGTCTTCCTCCATCCCTTTCAGTTTGGCAAACCATTGCATTGAGAGGATGTACTCAACTGGCCTGGAGCAGCGGTCATGAATCTTGATGACTTGCTTTAGTTTTTCCTGTTTGAGTAACAGGTTTTTATTCTGAAGCTCTTCAAGGATTTTCTTTCTAGCTTCTTCAGATTTTAAGCCATTGAGGAAGTCTGCATTGCATAGTCTGCCTCTCTCGTCCATTGCCCTTATAACGTTTAGGCTGTGCCTGTAGACCCAGACTACATCGGTTTTGTCACCAAAGGTGCAGACCATAACTGCCCCTGTTCCAAAATTAGGGTCTACATCCTTGTCAAGAATCAAAGGAACTTTTTTCTCAAAGATTGGAGTAGTAACCTCTTTGCCGGCTTTGCCCTTGTATCTTTCATCATCCGGATGAACTAGGATTGCTACACATGCATGGATTAATTCTGGCCTGGTGGTAGCTATGAGTAAATCTTCATCTCCAAGCTTGAATTTTATATAGTTAAGGATTGTTTCTCTTTCTAGCTCATCAGTTTCTGCCTTTGCTATTGCGGATGCACAGTTGGTGCACCAGAAAACAGGGTGCTCAGTCCTGTAGATAAGCTTTTGTTCGAACATTTTTAGCAGGGAGTGCTGGACTTTTTTGTGATATGCTGGAGCCATTGTCTTGTACTCGTATTTCCAGTCTGGTGAAAAACCAAGGGATTTCATTTGGGAACGCATTCTGTCAATGTATTTTTCAGTCCATTCAACACAGTGTTTCCTGAATTCTTCCCGTGGCATGTTCCTGCCAAACTTAGATTCAACCTTGACTTCTGTTGGAAAGCCCTGGCAATCCCACCCCTGGGGGTAAAAGACGTTGAAACCCTTCATTCTTTTGTAACGTGCTACAAAATCGAAGTAGGAATAGCTTAGAACATGGCCCATGTGTAAATCTCCGGAAGTGAATGGAGGAGGAGAGTCTATGGAATAGACTGGTTTGGAGCTGTCTTCATCGAATTTATAGACGCCTAACTCTTCCCATTTTTGCTGCCATTTTACCTCTATTGAGTTTTTCTCGTATTTGTCCAACATAAGAACACCAAAGAATAATTTGAGTGCTTAAAAATCACCAATGTAGCTTGACTTCTAGTATAAAGACTAGTAATAAATTTAGTAATAGAAGTAATAATAAATTTCCTTCAGCCCCCAGAAGAAAATTGGAGAGGATATTGGACCCGTATATGACAAATTCTGAAGAGATTAGAGAAAAGAAGAGCAAGGCGATCGTTATTTCGAGCTTTTGAGTCAGAATGATGTAACTTAGTATCAATAATAGAATAAAACCTGGGATAAGAAGCAGGTCAAGCTTTGAACCGTAGAATGCAAAGAGTAAAAAGAAAGCGCATGCAAGCAAAACTGATGTGAGCATTCTTATTTTGATGTGTTTAGAGTGCATAATTCCCTCTGCGTCTATATGGACGTATTTGAAAATGTCAAGGCTTATTTTTTTCGGCAGCATATTCAATCACAGACTATAGTGCCGTTATGTTTTTTTCCGTTTATTGCATTTTCCACATCAGTAAGATTTTTTCCGTTTACAAAGTGAGTTTCTATTTTGGAGCGGGCTATTATCTTGCAGCCTAATAAGTCAAAAATAAAGTGCGTGCCTGCCTTTCTTTGGTCATTGGAAGTTGCGAGTTCAACAAGTTCAGAGAAGCTGAGCCTTGGGAATTTTTTGGCATTCTTGTTTTTTCTTGGGTCTGAATCGTAGATTGCATCGACATTGCTAAGGTTGATTACACGATCTGCGTTTATTTTTTCAGCGAGCAATGATGCATCCGCATCAGTGGTTATACCTGGAATAGTGCCGCCCATCACTACTATTTTGCCTGTAAGCAGTGCATGAGCTGCATCTTCAAATGTATCTGGTACTTTTGGATAGGCAGAATCTTTTAAGCATGCTATTAGCAAGTAAGAATTTTGCTTTGTGGATGAGATTCCTGCCTCATCTGCAATAAACTCATTATTGGAAAGGCTCCTTATTGCGTTTGCGTAGGTTCTGGCGCTTGAGCCTCCGCCAGTTACTATTGCGATTGTGTGTAATTTTTTTAATTTCTCAAGCAAGCTGCATGTTTGCCTTATGTAGGGCAGATCAGGTTTGCCAGGGTTAAGTAGGCTGCCGCCAATTGAAAGGACAATTTTTGACATAAATGTATTTTGATACGGTGTTTAAAAAATCTTCTTACAGTACTTGTACCTATAGTTACAATATGGTCTAAAAAACCTCTGTTTGGACATATAAAGCTTTAAAAGTCTTATATTGTAGAAGTAGATTATTTAAGAACCTATAATAGTTTCAAGATGCAGTCTTACATCTTTGAATGTTGTTAATATAGATCTTTGTTTAAAATAATGTAACTATAGTTACAATATGCTCTATAAATACTTGTATTTGGTATTAGAGGTTTTTTAAGCCTTTTAGATGCGAAGATTAGAATTTTAGCTAAGTTTAGACC
>JACQQB010000092.1 GCA_016207225.1 Microcaldota archaeon
GCCCATACCCTGTATATAACATCTACTTGACTTTCAATTATTTTTTCCTCACTAATTCCTATTGGTCTTACAGAAATGATACGTTCTGGTTCTTCTTTCAAAAATTGAAGGCTATGGTAGATATAGAGGTATCTTGAGACCTGTGAATGTGATGATTCGTGGTTCTTCACATATTTTTCCAGATTATAGGGAAGTCTTTAGTTTGATGCGTGAATTAATAGGGTGGTATAGAATAAATAAGGAGCTTATGCACCCAGTTGAGCTAGCTGCAAAATTTCATACCAAATTCACCAGCATACATCCTTTTGCTGATGGAAATGGCAGAATGGCACGATTGCTTATGAACTACATACTTCAGAGAAATATGCTCCCATTTACAAATATTCCGTTAAATAGAAGAAGCACATATATGAAAACTCAAGAAGCAGGAAATAGTGAAAACCATAAGCCTTTTACGCTTTTTTTAGTCGAAGAAGTAACTAAGCAATGTAAAAAACTGAAAAAGAAGGACTGATTTCTGTGTAATTTTCCTATGGTTTCCTAAGGATTTCCGCGTAAATTTGAACAGTAAGGCAAGTGATTACTTTTCTTTGAAAATCCTTTGATGAGTGCCTAGTTTTCAGTGTCAGTCAGGTAGAGTAATTAGTATTATCATAGAAAACTTGGGCTAACAATGAATTAATAGATGTTAAATAGGATATGTTGTGCGTTTATCCTGTACGCTTAATTAAGTGCCATCCAAATTCAGTTTTTACTGGAGAGCTTATCTGACCTACTTTAAGTTTCTCTGTTGCCTCTTCAAATGGTTTAACCATTGCGCCCTTTCCGAAGTTTCCTAAGTCTCCACCTTGTTTTCTACTAGGGCATTTAGAAAAAGTCCTTGCAGCATCCTCAAAACTCATCTTCTTAGAATTTATGTCTCCAAGGATACGTTTTGCTTCAGATTCTGCATCTACCAGTATATGGCTTGCTTTCATAGTTTCACCTTTTCAAATATTTACTTTCAATTAGTGTGTAAATATCGATTTTTAATCATATCGTTGACAACATAACATAAATTTCCGTGTAAGAATATTTTTTGATAATCCACTCATTGCTGAAATTTTATGGAGTAGGATAGTGAAAAAGGCTTTAAATAGCTGGATCGATAAGAATATGTTTTCATTTAGGTATAGGTGAGTAGATGGTTGATGAAAAACTAAAAAAAGAACTGGAAAAGGTGTACGAAGAATCGGTAGCCCAGTTCAACAGAGATCTTGAGAAGCTAAAAAAGGCAATACCAGCCATTAGAAAAAAGGATTATTCTACTCTTGTATCGATATTTAAAACCCTTGAGAACAAGAGCTTTGTATTACCAGACCGTGAACAACTTGAAAAAATTCCTCAGAAGGAGTTAGAAGAATCCATAGAATTATTGTCATCGGATGCTGCTAGGCCACCTGAGATAAAGAATTCTAAATTCATTGCGGTTAAATCTGAAGGTCCTTCAGCTGCGTATTATATGCAGACAGATCTGGATATACCTGATTGCATTACTATAACTGTGGTAAGGTTTCACAAGGTTGGAACAGGGTGGAAGCGCGATGATATGATCTATAGCTCGAGTTTTGCCAAAGGAGCAACTGAAAAGGAAAATCAGGAGGCTATAGTGAAGGAGATGGAGACAAACCCTGGGCTTAAGCTTTAGAACTTAGAACGAGCTGTCTGTGTCTTTATTTCAGTGTCGGTCAGGATCTTGTGTTGATGTAATTGGGTTTGCGTTAGATTTATTAAGGTCGGTAAAGTAATAACTCCATGAAATATTGGATCATATTTATTTTTTTATTTCTAGTATTCTTTGGTTGTATCTGCCAGCAGATTTCCCCTAAAGACAACATAGTAACTCCGCCAGTATCGCCAGATCAGGAACTAGGCGTAAATTCAACGCCAACCACTCAGCCTTCAGTGGATAATTCCTGCACCACAAGCTCTGATTGCAGTTATAAGCAGAAATGTAAAAATGGGAAATGTGTCACTGTTGAATGCACTTCAAATTCCCAGTGTAGTGGTTGCAGTAGATGTTCGGATAATCGTTGCGTGTCCTGTGGTTCTGGACCTTATGGCTGCTATTGTTGAAACGCCTTTCTGACCAGTGCATACTGGAATGGAGGATCAGTTGACTTTGACTGGTATTTCTGAAATTTTTCTTAGAAATTTGAGGGCTGTTTTTGCATGGATGAGGGGCATTTTCTGATTCGGCCTGTCGAAATGCCCGTAGACAATAGGACCAAATGCAAATGAAGGCGCTATAGACCTGTAAACATGAGCCTCGTCATAACCTGAGAGTTTCCTTATGCTCACATGTGGACTGTTAAAGCGTCGTAAGAAATATGAGCCGATTTTTTTTGACTTGTGGTTGGAGTAGCCATCTAAGTAACAGTGCAGGGGATCTTTTAGGTCAAAGATTTCATGATGCTCCTTGTGCCATTCGATCCTTTTTGCATTAGTAAGAAGTTTTGGGTAAGTAACATCGACAGCTACGCATAGGTCTGGAGTTATCTTTCGTTTTTTTAGTTCTTTCAGGACTTCCCTTGCGCTTAAGCCAAAGCGCCTTGGGTTTTTTTTGTCTGCCTCCTCTGAAGCCGTAAAAATATAGATTGCCCTGCCCCTTTTAGGGCCTTCCTGTGCCAGCAGGAGGTTGAGATAGCAACCTATCGAATTGTCCAGAACACCGCTTAGTATTCTTTTCCTGCCCGATTTGTAGCTCTTGAACTTTGCATGGGGTATTCGGGGGTCTACATCAACGTGTGAAGAGTAGAGAATTACTTTATTTCCAGACCCTTTCTGTACCCAGATATTGCCATATTTGTCTAGAGAGGGGTTACAACCACGCCTTTTAAGTTCCTTTAGGAGGTATTCATGACGTGGGCCTTTCCTCTTAACTCCGTCGAAGTACCTTTTAGTTATTTCCCTTATGAACTTGAGCATATGTGTAAATATGAGCAAACTTATATAAAACCATATTTTCTCAGTCGAAAAAGGTGGAAAAGAGAGTTTTGATACTTTATTGCCCTGAAACACCTAATCCTTTAGGAGAATTGAATACGTTAGCAAAGCTGGAAAAGAGCAAGTAAATAAATATGGGAGAATAAATCCATTTATGAATAATCAGAATGGAAAGAAATTGAAATTTCTTTTTGTTTCCATAGATGCCTTGATAGGAGATCTAGCGAAAGCAGTCAAGGCAGAAGGTAATGATGTGAAGTACTACATACAGAGCAAGGATCAGAAAGATGTATGCGATGGTTTTTTTGAAAAGGTTGATAGCTGGAAGGAATATGCAGAATGGGCAGACGTAGTGGTTTTTGATGATGTGGGTTTTGGTGAGGAGGCAGAGAAGCTTAGGAAGACTGGAAAAAACGTTATTGGCGGAAGTATTTACACTGATAAGATAGAGTTGGATAGGGAATTTGGGCAGGCTGAAATGAAAACAGTTGGAATGACAGTGATTCCTACTTGGAACTTCAAGAATTTTGATGAGGCGATAGAATTCATGAAAAAGAACCTCGATAGGTATGTGATAAAGCCTAGCGGGCTGGCACAGAATGAGAAGGAATTGCTTTTTGTGGGTCAGGAAGAAGATGGAATGGACATAGTTGAAATGCTTGAAAGATACAAGAAAAACTGGGGTAAGAAGATAAAGGAATTCCAGCTCCAAAAATATATTTCAGGAGTTGAGGTGGCAGTCGGGGCATTCTTCAACGGCAAGGATTTTATAATGCCCATAAACGTGAATTTTGAACATAAGAGAATGTTTCCAGGTGAATTGGGACCAAGCACTGGTGAGATGGGGACATCGATGTTCTTTACAAATAATAGTCCGATTTTTGAAGCAACGTTATTGAAGATGAAGGAGAAGTTTGCTGCTTCGGGCTATGTTGGCTATATTGATATAAACTGCATAGTGAACTCTAGGGGAATATACCCATTGGAATTTACAAGCAGGTTTGGTTATCCGCATATAAGCATAGTAATGGAAGGCATTTTGAGTGAGTGGGGATCGTTTCTTTATGGCATAAGCAAAGGAGAAACACCAGAACTTAGGGCCAAGCGGGCTTTTGAAGTAGGGATTGTTGTGGCTGTTCCTCCGTTCCCTTTCAACGACCCTGCAGCATTTAAAAAATATTCGGAAGATGCAACAATAATATTCAAGAAGCAGAATTTTGAGGGTATACATCTGGGAGATGTGAAATTTGTTGAGGAGGATTGGCGACTTGCAGGCAATAGTGGCTATGCATTGGTTGTTACAGGCTCCGGTACAACGATGGAAGAGGCAAGGAATTTGGCCTATAACAGGATAAGGAACATAATAATACCCAATATGTTTTACAGGACAGACATAGGCAGGAGATGGGAAGAGGAAAGGGACAAGTTAACTACTTGGGGCTATTTGTAGAAACTGTTGATTAGAAATGGCATATTTCAGGTGTTGAACGTACCTGCTACGTTATATACTATAGAGTTTATAGTATAGATATGAGCGAAAAAGAAAAGCAAAGAATAATTGAAGCATGGAATAAGCATGTTGAGGGAATTGCCAGACAACACAAGTATGCGACCTTTAGCTCTGCTGCCGAAGAGGATTTCTGCGAAACTTTTAGGAATGGCATTCTGGCCTACGAAAGTCTTACCAAAAAGGAAAAACTTGAAATTTGCGCATATGCAAGACTCTAGCCAGTATGAACGGCTTTTCGATTTTTCTACATTGTAACTTATTTGGAGCATATGAAGAAGCCGGTTTTAGCCTTATCAACAAAATAGCCCTTTATTTTTATCTCCTTTTCAATCATGCCTTTAATTACAGTTATTGCCTTCTCCCAGGCTTTAGTGGAAGGAACTGGATTGAATACCTGCCTGTAGGACTCCATTGCATTCAGGTATGGTTGCGGTTCATGTAGGATAACTCTGCCTTCATATGTAAAGGAATCAATAATTTTGAAAGATTTTTCCAATTTCTTTTGTCCGTTCTCCAGACTAAAACGCGAACTGAAGTTAGGTGGTGATTGGGATCGGGTTAGTTTGCCGATCAGTTTCTTGAACCTGTGAAATTTTTCCCTGTTTTCTGAACTGTTTGTGGCAACTAGTATTCTTCCATTAGGTTTTAGGACTCGCTTCCACTCCACAAGGGTTTTTTGTATGCCTGGCATGTGGTAGAGCATATAGAATGATAGAAGAATGTCGAAAGAGGAGTCAGGAAATTCTAAGCTGTCCGCCATTCCTTCCATAAATTCGATTTTTGGTTTGATGCCATGCTCTCGAACGAATTTTTTTGCATTTGCAAACATTCCCTTGCTTACGTCAATACCTACAAGCCTTCCCTTGTGGTTATTTCGCCTTAGGGCAAGAAGAACTTTCCCTTCACCGCACCCGAGTTCGAGAATATTTTCCTTGCCTTTTAATTTCAGGTAATTTAATCCTTTATCAGTTATTGAAACTTTTGGAACTGAAAAGTCAAAAAGTGCCCTTCTTAAGTTAAGGTTTGTCGGGTCTTCATACTGGTTTTTGGATAAGTATTCTGGATTGGAATAGTTGGAGACCATATAATGATTATGGCATTCGGAACTTATATAGTCACTACTTTAGAGAAGCAGTAGATAGTATTGGTTTAGAATGACGGAGAGATTTTTATCTTTTTTTATCCGAAAAAAGTTTATTTTTGAATTTCCTAAAGAATATTGTTGACTAGAGCCCGGTGTATGCAAGAAGTTTAAGTTTTTCTACGTGTGTTAGCTTGGGATGATTCATAATACCATTCCTGAAAGTTTCGCAGAAATCTTCTTCGGCAAGTGTACTGTATTTGGATAATTTGCGGCTTCGGGCATTTCCGTCGATGTGCTTGCTCCAGGCATTCTTAATGGACTGTAGTTCTTCTGCGCTCATGCATGTATTATACAATAGGAATGTATAAATTAGTAGGTATGTGTCAATGATGCTTTAACGATAAAGTTTATAAAAATTCATTGTAAATTAATAAGCCATAAATGGGGTGGAGAGATGACTCTTTTTCAGAAAACTGATAGAAGTGGTAGATTACAGAGTGAAGTGCATGTAAACAAATTGGCCATTGCAATAGATGCGGGAGGCACTGCCATAAAACTTAGAGGTGTAAAGGGAGAAGAGACCGTAAACATTACTGTTAATAGCGAGAAAGGCAAGGCGAACTTTTTTGATAGTGTTGTAGCGGGAATTAGAGAACTAGAAAGTAGATTTGATGCAAAAGTTTCAAAAATAGTTATTTCAATACCAGGGCCTGGGAATGGAACCGATTTCATCATAACAAACGTTGCCCCTAGAGAATGGATAAATATAAGGGAGGAGTTAGCTGCTAGAGGGATAACCTGTGAGGTTCAGGGAATCAATGATGCAGATGCCGCAGGGCTTGGAGTGGCTAAGTTCAGTGAAGTACTTGACTACCTAAAAACCTTGAAAGGTGTGAGAACAAACATTATTGCAATGACGATTGGCACTGGTATAGGACTGGCACACATTACTGCAACTACAATACAGGATGGAGAGATTAAGTTGGAGCTTCAGAAAGGGCAGATGGGTTCAGGGGAGCTTCATCATCCTGTTGAAGGGAATAATGGAAAGCCCTGTAATTGTGGTCAGATAGGCTGCCTCGAGACTACCCCTGCATCCACAAGCGGACAGGTTGAAAGAGTAAAGCAAATACTTACTGAATTTTTAACAGGTCGTTTAAGGAAGCCCAGTATAAGCTGGAGCGATATTACCAGCGGGCTAACTCATAGTGATCCTTTTTGCATTAGAGTAATGAGGGAGGCTGCAAGGAATTGTTTGAATGGTGGCGGAAGCATAATAGCTGAATCAGTAACAATTGCAGCAAGAATAGGAAGTGCAGTCAGGAAGACTGGCCTTATAAGAGAAGGCATGAGGGACAGAATGTTGCGGGACAGAGACCCTACTGCAGAGATGTTGAAGAAAGAATTAGATGGGTTGACTGCTAAAGACATAGATACTGCAGCAAGCAAAAACGACCCGCTTGCACGGTTAGTTATGGAGGAAGGCGGAAGATTTCTTGGAATTGAAGCTGCTGCACAGGTAAATGCAGTGGAGGCAACTGTATTGGTTTTAACTGGTGGTGGAGCAAATACCCCAAAAGATGGATTATTCATGCAATTTTTTAAACTGGAGTTTGAGAGTAGGGTTATGAAAGCCTTGCAAGACGATTTAAAAGTTTTCTGGATTCCACAAACTAGTGAGCAGAACTTGGGTCTGGATGGAGCTATTGAATTAGCTAGTAATGTTACGGTGAATCAGCATCTGGATGGGGATGGGAGAGATAGAACAAGACAGGCAATTGACCATATGGGACAATAGTAAGA
>JACQQB010000098.1 GCA_016207225.1 Microcaldota archaeon
AATGATATTGTTATAACTATACTTAAATTTGGGAAGAATATTGCTTGGGGCAATAATTGGCCTATTCCTGCAAAATCAATATTCCCGTCACCACTGAAAGCAATGCCACTTGCACTCCTTACAAAATTATCATAAATGTATGAATTCAGCACATAAGTCATCGGGAACACGATGTACAGTGCTACGGATAAGGCTATCAGGAAGTCTCCTGCCTGCCTGGTGAATGGGATTATTCTCAGCAGCACACCGAAAGGCAAGAGAAGTTCTATTGCGAACTGGTTTATCATCGAAAGGGCAGTTAACTGAACCTTTAGGCTTGCCATGACAGGCAGCAGCATGTCTATTGCGATTTCCTGGCTTTGACTTACTGCTTTTAAATGTGCGTTTTTTCCTTCACCTTTTCCTCCAGGCACTCCAAGCACAGCAGACCATATTGTTGGGGTAAACTCCCACTCTGTTGCCCTTAGTTGGTTTTGTAAGCTGGCAGTGATCAGGTTCCTGACTTGCGAATCTGCCTGCAGGACCAGGCTTTGCATGTAGGTTATGGAACTTATTATTGGGGAGCTATATCCAAACTGGGATATGAAGGTGCACATTGTCAATGAGGCGATAGTGACTATGCTTGCCATTCCAATGGTAACTGCCATTTGGAAGAGTTCTATTTTTGCCTTTGCAATGTATTGCGGATTTTGGGCTGAATAGCCGAGCATGAACATTACCGCAACTGAGAGTATTACAAGGAAAATCGCAGAACCAAAAAGAGGAGTGAATTGAGAATTGCCTAACTGCTGGGCAGCGCCAACAATCGTGCCTGCGCAGCTGTTGACACCTTGGCATGTGCAGGAATTGCAATTTAAAATCAGGTCGCCTCCACTCGTGCAAAGGTATCCTTCATTCGGTACTGAGCAGGAGTTTAGAGCCGTGCCATCCAAGCAAGCATTTCTCTTGCATGTGTTGTCAGAACTGCATGTAAAGCCACTTGGGCATGGGCAATTGTTATTGCAGCTTGGAACCAGATTGCCATTACTTTCGCAGAAGAAACCTGGGTTTAATTGAGAGCAGGAGTTTATTGGAGTTCCATCTCCCAAGCAAACGTTTGACCTGCATTTATCATCGACTCCACAAGTAAAGCCAGTTGGGCATTGGCATGTTGTGGAGCAGCTGTCAACAAGACTGGGCGGGTTATTTCCGTTGCAGAATGCGCCAAGGTTAACTGTTGAGCATGAGTTTGCAGGTGTGTTGTCTATGCATCTTGTAGTAGTGGCATAGCATCTTCCATCTGCATTGTTGCAGGTAAACCCGGCTGAACAGCCACCACAATTACTACAGTCAGGAGCCAAGCTGCTGTTAACACACCTGAAGCCTTGGTATTGACCGCTGGCGCATTGGTTGTTAGGAGTACCGCTGCAAGCCCCGCGCGTACCGGTAGGCCAGCAGGTATTGTCAAACTGATTGCAATAATAACCTACAGGACAGCCTACGGTGCTGCAGGCAGGGGACAGTCTTCCGTTATTGCAAACCCAACCGGGATTGGAGGTTGAAGTTTCTCCACTTCTTGTCCCATCTGCGCAGTTGCCTGCTGGCTTGCATAAGTTATTTTCATCACAAACGGAGCCTGATGGACAACAGCCTTGTGTGCAGCCAGGTTCCAATGTACCATAAGTGCATTGACCACTGGGAATCTGGAATGGGTTACATGTTGGGTCAATTCTTCTAGTCGCATTGTTGCAATACCAACCGTTGCTAGCACATTTGCCGGATTCATCTGACTCTAGTTCACAGGAATCTGGTAATGAGGGTTTGACAGGTAACGGCTTGCAAGTTTGTGCGGTTCCAACAAAGGTACATTGTGTTCCTGGAGGGCACCCGCACTCACCACAACTTGGTACTAAGTCTCCCTGGACACACTTAAAGCTTGGAAAATTGGTAGAGCATTGGTTTATCTTGGTTCCATCCGTGCAACGTTTAAAGCAAGTGTTTGAGAGAGTGCACAGACCGAGTGAATACCCAAAACCATAATCTTCTGCAGGACAGCAGCCGCTGAAGCAGCCTGATATGAGCAACCCACGATCGCATACAAAACCTGGGTTGTTGGTGGAGCATGAACCACTTTGGGTGTTATCACCGCAGATTCCAGTGGCAACGCCTGGGACCTGGCATGCATTATTGATGCATGAAAATTCGGGGGACGGGCAACCGCACTCTGCACAGTTAGGAGTTAGGTTCCCATTGGTGCATTTGTAAGGCTTTGTTATGCTGCACAGACCTTCGCTGGTTCCGTCATTGCAAGCAGCACTTACATTATTTGAAATTAAAAGAACGAATGCGAATGCTAAAATTGCTATAAAATATTTTTTCATAGTTACCACTAGACCAGCCTGTATAATCCATAAAGTCTTGTGTCACCACCAATCATTTCGGATATGCTGCGTATGAATGAAGCTGTTATAAAAGCACTTAAGATGATTAGAATTGTGGATATCATCATGTTGTACGCAATCCCATCTGCTGCTGAGTAAAGTGCTGCCGTTGCTTCGCCTTCCGGAGGATCGTTCATGAAGTTACGCATTATTGATGAGGTGATGACTCCCCAGAGGCCGTTGACACTGTGATACCATATTTCCAAGTTAAGCGTGCACCATGCCCAGCAGTGCTGCCGTGTACAGCATAAACAACCTGGTTCAGGGCCTACAACAGGCTGGCCCACCATCAAACTTAGAATTCTGACCAATGGACTTGGGTGTGGGATGTAGATTGGACCAGCACCGCAACCAACTCCAGGAGCTCTGGGAATAACGGCAGTAGTAGCGTAAGTAACAGGTTGACAACCATCACAAGTGGTTGGTGGAGTGCTTGGAAATCCACCGCAGCAACCAATTCCTTTGCATTCAGGCACTAGATAGTAGGGTATGTCACCAACTGCTCCTCCGAGGTTATAATTGCATGGTTTGGGAGTAGTACATTTTCCGCCTAAAAGATCAATGCCTGTTATTAGTGTCGTGTCTGTGCATTGTGTGCATTGTGCTGGACAGTATTGGCCTATGTACTGTGGCAATCCTCCAGGTATCGTAAACCCACCAATGCCAAACTCACTCCATAACCAAGTGAAAAAGAAATTACAGAAATAGGGTGGAGGTAACTTAGGTTCAGGAACACTTCCCACTGCGATGTTTGCTTTTCCAGGTTCATAGAGTTGATCATGCCCGATTATTACACTGGCGGGCAGTATCATGCTCAAGCCAAATGAAATTGCGATTAAAGTTGAGCCAGCCCTTCTGGTTAGGGAAAAAGCCCTTAATAAAATTCCCAAAGGCAATAGGAGTGGAAAGGATACAGACCTGACAAATTCCAAGAACTGTATAAATGCTATATTCTCAGCTTGGGTTAGGGTGATGAAATTGGCAGCATTAGCCAGAGGACCGAAAAAGAGTCCCATTCCCTGCCCAGGAGCTTCCCCACGAGTGAAGATTATAGCTGGAGGAGGGGTTGAGATTGGAAAAGGCAGTGGAATTATGATTGGGATGTAGCCAGTCATGTAGCTTTTGTAGAAGTTGGTCCATTTCCCAAGTTTTTTATAGATGTCCTTTAACTGCAGAAATGCCTGTGCGGAATTGGTAGTTCTTTGCTGGACTTTTCCAATGGCAGTGTTAATCAAACAGTCTCCAATGGGACAGGCACTTCCACTGCTGGCTTGTGCGACACTGTCCCCAATCGCAACTATTGAGCTTAGTGAACCTATGATTAGAAGAGTTATGACGAATTCCTGGCTTTCAACCTTAGCCCACATGTCCAGATAAGGCAGGTGGAAAGCCCTTGCGATCATTTTTGCAATTCCGATTATTAAGAACGCTAGGAAAACTGCAGCGACAACCGTTGGAAGCCAACCACTGATGCTAACAGGCAGTACCAAACATGCTCACCTTGGAACAACCAC
This sequence comes from Microcaldota archaeon, assembly GCA_016207225.1. GTDB lineage: Archaea > Micrarchaeota > Micrarchaeia > Burarchaeales > JACQQB01 > JACQQB01. The sequence continues at coordinate 3,935 of JACQQB010000098.1, forward strand.
AACCCCTTGGCCGTTATTCAAATTGCAATTAACACTGCCCTGGCTTGGATTACTTGAGGAGCATGATTGGGAAGTACCTTGCACTGTAGTACTGGACTCATCGAAATTCTTGATTATTTCCAGGGTGTTGTTATCATAAATTCCAAGAAAGACCAAGTTACCATAGGCATATTTCTCAACATAGATCTCGAAGTTTTCATTAACATAGTAAATGTCAGTTCCCCCCTTTCCATTGTCAACATGGTATGCACATAACTGTGTTCCATTTCTTTCAATTCTGCCCAGCCCCCCGTAAGTCAAGCTTCCGTTTTTTACTGAGCTTTTTTCACACCAGTTATCACTTACGTTTGGCTGCGGAAGAGCGATTTGAGGAACAAAGTTAGACCTATCATTGACTAAAGGAAAAAATCCAAAAACAAAAAACACAAGAAGAAAAAACAAAGCGATAAGTTCGACTGAAGTGAGCCTGAGCATTAAGCGTAGTCTTTTACCTTCAAATTGAAATATACCGTAGCTTAGTGTTGAAACTAATTCTTGTAATTTCACATCTTAGGTTTAGTTGGAAGTATTCTTAAAGTTGATTGGACTGTACAACGAGAAAGAGGTTTTTTATATTCCAGAGTATACAATTAAATGTCAGGGGCTTGGCTCTTGGCTGGGCTGATTCTTTAGGTATGAGAGTATGAGATTATTTAGGCAGAACAATGGTAGGAAGGAAGGTAAACCTTCGGCTTTTGAAAAGTTAGCGGTACTCGTGGATAGGTTAACACCAGTCTGGGTTAAAGAACGAAAACTCTTGAATAAAGTAAAGGAATATGCAAACGATGCACGTAAATGGAGAACTGTAGGCTATCATGAAAGAGCTGGCGACTATTATAAGAGAATTGCAGAGGTTTTTGGGGAACTTTCAGTTTTGACAAAGAAGAACAGGTACGATGAGTTGAGAATGAACAACCTTTTTAAGTCGTGCCATAACTATTGGCTTGAAGCGGCCGAAAGAATTTCACTGGAGGTATTGGAAAAATTAATCCAAGGTTATGAATCACTGGGTGATAGCAGGAATGTATCCATATTTAGGGCTAATGTTGATACATTAACTAGGGAGATTGAGAATGCAGAAGTTGCAGTTGAGGTGGAGTTAGGCAGACTGAAACAAAAAATATTTGAGGAATTATATGAGGGAAGGCCTGAGAGAGCTTATGAGATTGCTTTAGAAGTAATGGAGCTGGCTAAAGCTAATTCAATAGATGTTGAGGAAAATAACAAATGGCTGTTAAACCAGTTTCAAAGGGCTCCTGACCTGGTTGTGAATTTCGGTGAAAGATATTATAGATGGAGAAGCAAGCAGATAAAAAAATTCTTTGCCATGCTAATGGATGAAATCAAAGATTAGAAAGGTTTGCATCGCTTACGCTAATTCTATTTTTAAATTGAAAAGAAAAAGAAACGGAACAAGAGACAACAAGTTTTACCAAGTAGATGAGAATGACTTTAGTGATTGCGGGCTTATGAATCGCGTGAGCTCTTCACCTACACCCCAATTCTATCAAAAGGATCTGCTATCCTCGTCGTAAACGGCCTCGTTTTGAGAATGACTTCGACCTTAGATGCTTTCAGGTCTTATCCATTGGCGCGTGGCTGCCCGGCAGTGCTTTAAACAACCGGTAAACTAGAGGCGCCGATTCCCAGTTCCTCTCGTACTCAGGGAATCTTACTCTCAGGCCATGACACACTTCCAGAAGATACTACCGAACTGTCTCGCGACGTTCTGAACCCAGCTCATGTAGGTTTTTAATGGATGAACAACCCAACCATTGGCGGCTCCTGCACCGCCAGGATAACCTAAGCCGACAGCGATGTTTTGGCTAACCAAGTCTAATGTTATACATAAGCAATGTATGTTCAGATCTAGTTATGTAGTAGATCTTCCAGGGACACGATTCGCAGTTTAAAGTAAATAAACTTAATTAGATACCAAACCGCGAGGTCGATGGGTACTCTCGCCCGCGACGAGCCTGTTTGAGGTCCCACTAATAGTTTAAAACTAAATTAAAAGATGCTATTCTGTCAGGATGTTCTGGTTTAATTATTTCATAAAATTTCTTAACTTCTTCCCTAGATCGTAT
>JACQQB010000093.1 GCA_016207225.1 Microcaldota archaeon
ATGATAAGGCTATTGAAAATTATAACATGTCAATAGTCCTTAACCCAAAGTTTGCCGAAGCTTATTTTAACCGTGGCTTATGCTACTACAACAAAAAAGACTTCGATAAAGCCACTGAGGACTATAATAAATCAGCTGACATAGACCCAAAGAATGCCGTAATCTACAACAACAGGGGAGATGCATTCTACAGAAAGCAAGATTTTGACAAGGCTATAGTTGACTATGATAAAGCAATAAGCATCAACCCAAGGTATTTGAAAGCCTATTACAACAGGGGCTTGGCATACGCATGCCAGCAGGATTATGAAAGGGCAATCGAAGACTTTAACAAGGTAGTTGAACTGAACCCGGATTTTGCCGAGGCTTACCATATCCGTGGTTTAGCTTACGATTATATGGGTAATTTTGACAGGGCTATCGCAGATTATGACAAAGCAGTAGAGCTTAACCCAAATTTCACGGAAGCGATTAATCACCGGGAACTGGCCAAGTCCAAGAAAGAGAGGGGCGACTTTTCCCCTGGCGGTGACAGCGGTGCGGTTCCTACAGAACCAGGACAGGGGCCAAGCTTAAACCCGATCAAGCTGCTGCAAAAGCCCAACATGAACTTTAAGGATGTTGCAGGCTTGGATAGGCTAAAGGAAATAATCAAGGACTCAATCGTCTATCCCTTAATGGACCCAGACCTAGCCAGAAAATATGGTAAATTGGGTGGTGGAGGAATACTTTTCTACGGTCCTCCAGGCTGTGGTAAAACCTTCATTGTAAAAGGCGCAGCAGGCGAGTGTAAATCCGCCTTTATAAATGCCAAAATCAGTGATATCCTGGACATGTATGTCGGTAATACTGAAAAGAACCTCCATAATATATTTGAAACTGCCAGAAAGAATTCTCCCTGTCTTGTTTTCATTGATGAAGTAGAAGCATTAGGTGGAAGAAGAGACCAGATGCAGCAACAGCCATACCAAAAAATGGCCGTCAATCAACTTCTTTATGAAATGGATGGCATAGAAGCCAAGAATGAAAACGTTCTGGTTATCGGTGCAACTAACGCTCCGTGGGATGTAGACCCTGCTCTCAGAAGGTCAGGCAGGTTTACCAAGCACGTCTATGTCCCAGAGCCTGATAAAAAATCAAGAGAACAATTGTTCAAGCTCTATTTAGCCAAACTCCCAACTTCAAAAGGTATCGGTTATGGAAGGCTTGCAAGGGCTACTGTCGGCTATGCAGCATCAGACGTCAAGACTATCTGTGAAGATGCAGCTGCAATCCCATGGAAGGAAGCATTCGTCTCCCAACAGGAAGGCAAAAAAGCCAAACAAAGGGAAGTGACTATGAGGGACCTTATAGCCGCAGTAAAAAGGAAGAAATCCTCATTGCCACCGTGGTATGAATCAGCAAAGAAAGAGATTGGCCAACAAGAGGAAAAAACAGTGGTAGATGGAAAAGAGCACATAAAAATAACTGAAAGTAAGATGGCAGCAGGAGAAAAAGAGCAATTCAAAGAACTGCTTGACGTAATCAAAAAGAACAATGAATGGTGGTATAAAGGCTACAAGTGGTTCCTAAAGCACCTTGCTCTCTATGTGTTTTGATAAAGTTGATAGAAGATGAAGATTGCCTATCCATTAGCTATACTGCTACTTCTATCCTTAGTTTATGGCCAAGTGACAGAGCTTGAAGATAATTTTTTCGCCAACAACACAATAATTGCAGCAGTGAACGCACCAGAAGAAATCAACTTTACTTCTCCTTCCACAACTTTGAAATTCGACATTAGCATCAAAAACAATTATTCTGAGCCTTTAGAGGTTTATCTTGCATACAAAACAAATTCAAAATGGCGCATAAGTAAAAAAATTGGCACGGTTATGCCCAACGAATACAAGACCTTTGCAACAGAGCTCTTTTTCCAGTATAACGGCACTTCTGTTGAAAAAACAAACCTGGCTCTAATCTCCCCGGGAGAACCTCCAAAGGGATATGCTTTCTCCATAACCCAGAACTGGCTTAATTATGAAACCCAAGTTAAAACCATTCTGCTAAATTCCAGTGCAATAGCAATTCCCATACTTGCTCTGGGTGTAGCTGCAATCCTTATCTACATAACTGAACTTGCTTACGCAACAAAAACTTCCAGGGGCATAAGCGGAGACGAGTACAACCTCAGGACCTTATTTTTTCCTCTCCTAAGGGGCAGGCCGTTTCTTGAAAAAGTAGCAGACATAGTAATAAACCCGATTTTTTGGGCAGTTGAAATACTGACTGCCTTAATCATAGTCTATATCATAAGGGAGCACAGCCTGGCCAAGCTTGGTCTTGGTCTAGGGGACCAAGTTTTTGCTCTTGCACTGTTCTCAGCAATACTCATGCCTTTCATCTATGTAGCCCTGATCTGGCTAGCCCAAAGGTATTATGAAAAAGAGCCATTAAGGTTCACAACCTCAATGTTCCTCTGGGGATTGCTGGCGGCATTCTGTGCCTATATCCTGAATTCTCTTACTACTGCACTCCTTCCTCAGTTAGGCGATGGAATCAGTAAAACCACGATTGTCATAATAACCGTAGGGCTATCAGCACCAATAATAGAAGAATTGCTCAAGGGCGTGGGAATACTGATAGCAGCAGGCCATCATGAGCTGGACAGCACTTTCAACGGCCTAACCTACGGGTTTGCCTGCGGTGTTGGCTTTTCGATAATTGAAAACCTATTCTACTTTGCATCACACATAAATCCATTTGAAACCGGCTTAGCAGGTTGGTTAGTATTAATAATCCAGAGGTCAATTCTAAACTCTCTGGCCCATGGCTGCTTTACCGCAACTACTGGCGCAATAATAGGCTTCATCAAGAGCAGACCTGAAACCAGCAAATATACTTACATCAGCTTTCTGCCTGCAGTTTTCATCGCAATCGTACTCCACTCATCATTCAACCTAAGTGCAATCCTAGACAGCTATGCAGTCCTAAACCTACATTTCCCAGTGTTCCTCTTCAATCCACTACTTGTCTTAGTCCTTTCATCATCATTCCTGATTGTTTTCATTTTATCTGCTCTGGAAATAAACCAAAAAAAGATCTCAAAAATAGCACAAAGTAAACTAGCCTGATTCCTTCACTTTGGAAATCATAAACTCCAGGAACATTTTCAAATTTCCGCTGGGTGCAAGCTTTGCATTCCACTCCCTGCACCATTTGCCATAGTTCTCCAGTTCTTTCTTTTGTTTTTCAACATCCTCAAAAAACTGCGTTCTAGCATGCTTATCAAGGGTCCAACTTACCGGACACCTGTACTTTTCCTTATACGCAAGCTCTCCGTCACTGCCTTTTTGGAAAGGATAAACTCTGCAGGTCATCGGCCTAAAGTTGTAAACACCGCAATAGTTGTTTTTTCCTAAAAAAATACATGATTCTGCGTTGTCTCTTTTTAGGCAAAGCAGGTATTCTTCTGGAAAACCCTCGTTAAACAAGAAAAATCTATGGGCAAGCGGAATTTCCACAGAGGTTGCCTTAACCACATCTACCCAGTCCAGGCTATCTACTTTGTCCACTAGCCTAACCAAGTCATAAGCAGTTATCGCAACTACATAATTCTTACAGCATTTTGCAGTGCACTCTGCGCATGGCCCATTCAAAGAACTTTCCATCTGCACCATAGTCCAATAATCTCAATCAGGCAATGCTTTTTAATCTTCTTTTATCTAAAATAGAAAGGTGCTAGGATGCTAGAAACTGAGATATGCGGAGTTAAGATTCAAAACCCAACAATTCTTGCATCCGGTATCCGTGGAATAGGCTCAGGAAGTTTTACCCGTGCTGCAAAAGAAGGCGCAGGCGCCGCTGTTTCTAAATCCTGTTGTTTACAGCCTAGAGCAGGATACGCAAGTCCTACAGTTCTAGTCCATGAAAACATGGTATTAAATGCAATAGGCTTGGCAAACCCTGGTGTAGAGGAGGAAATCAAAGAGATCAAGACGGCTCTTGAAACATCCCAAATTCCGATAATAGCGAGTGTTTTTGAGAATTCTATTGAAACTTTTGGTGAGGTTGCTAGAAAAGTCAGCGAAGCTAACCCACATCTGATAGAACTGGATATGTCCTGTCCGCATGTAAAAGGCGTATCCTTCGCTTATGATGCAGACCTGGCAGCTAAAGTTACTGCCAATGTAAAAGAGAATACCAAGATTCCAATAATAGTCAAGCTCTCCCCAAACGTCAGCAACATTGGCAACATAGCCAAAAAAGTGGAAGAGGCAGGTGCAGATGCAATTTCAGCCATAAACTCGGCTTCCGGGATGATGATAGACATTGAAAGCGGCAGGCCAATCCTGGGGAATAAAACCGGGGGCTTAACTGGTCCGGCAATCAAACCAATAGGTGTACGCTGCGTTTATGAAATCTGCAAAACCGTCAACATACCTGTACTCGGGATAGGTGGCATAATGACAGGCAATGACGCTATTGAATACATAATGGCAGGTGCAACTGCTGTGCAGATAGGCTCAGGGGCCTATTACAGGAAAAATATTTTTAAGGAAGTTTGCAAAGAAATTCAGGACTTCATGAAGTCTCATGGTTACTCAAAATTAAACGATATGAAGGGCCTAGCCCTTAGGTAATGGATATGCTGCCAAAAGCATTCAAAGTTGATAAAATAGTAATGGAGAACACCCAGACTAAAACATTTCTTCTGGATGGCAAGTACAATGCCAAGCCTGGGCAGTTTGTGATGGCCTGGCTTCCAGATGTGAATGAAAAGCCAATGAGCATAGGCTCTGCTTCGCCCATTTCCCTAAGCATAGCTAACGTTGGCGGCTTCAGCTCATCGATGCACGCATTAAAAGAAGGAGATAAAATATGGCTCCGCGGTCCTTTTGGGAATTTTTATAATTTGAAAGGCAAGAGCATTGCCCTGGTTGCAGGTGGCTATGGGGTTGCTCCTCTCAGGTTCTTAGCCAAGGAAGCAATTCAGAAGGGCCTGAAAGTAAAAATGATAATGGGGGCAAGAAGCAAAGACCTGATGATGCTTCCTCCACAATGCGAAACCATAA
>JACQQB010000094.1 GCA_016207225.1 Microcaldota archaeon
AATTTATTTTTTCCATGATTACAATGGTCCAACAACTAATTATTAATTCTTAAATAAGCTGTCAAATTTGCCCTCATTTATCTCTTTTATAACTTCCTTCGGGCTCTTTCCCTCACAAGTTACTCCAAGACTAACACAAGTGCCTAAAATTTCCTTCACTAGAGCCTTTGTTGTTTTACTCAAATTAGTTGTTTTCTTCATATCAGCCAACTTAACAACCTGCGTGAGCTCCAAATTTCCAATGCTCTCTGTCTTGTCCTTTGCGCCCTTCTCTTTTTTCAGTTCTTTCTTTATCAAAGCACTTACCGGAGGGGAACCTACTATTATCTCAAATTTCTTGGTCTCTTTCTCAATCACTACCTTCACGGGTACCTTCAAGCCTGCAAAGTCCTTTGTCTTATCATTTATTGCTGCTATGACTTGGCCTATGTTCACTCCCATGGGTCCCAATGCAGGGCCTAGTGGCGGGCCAGCACTCGCACTTCCACCTTCAATTAAACTCTGTATTGTCACTTTCATATCTAACTACCTTCCGCTTTTTGATACATTCTTATCGTGTTTGCCTTTATTGTAACAGGAATAGGGACTGCTATCTCAGTAAGCTCTACGGTTATCTCCTCCTTGTTTTCATCTATCTTTATCACTCTTGCCTTTTCACCTTTGAACGGACCACTGACCAGCTCTACAATATCTCCCTTCTGTATATTGGTTGTCAAGGGCCTTGCTTCTATCAGGTTGTCTATTTCCTCTGCAGGCATGAATTTTTTCAAGACACCCTTGATATGCGGTATCCTCATTGCCGCTTGCCTTACTGCCACCTCATCATTCGCCTCTATCAGCAAATAACCTCTTAGCTCATCTATCATGGCTATCGAGTAAATCTCCAACTTTTCCTTAATTATCTTGTTGTAGAGCACGTCTGCAACTACTCTTTCCTGCCCTGCAGTTATCCTATAAACAAAAATCATTTTTATCTACCCTATCACTCTAAAAAGTAAAGTCACTACAAAACCTATAGCCCCTATGACTACCATGCCCAAAGCAGTGGTCTTCGCTATGGTTATAAACTCCTCATATTTTGGCTTATAAAAAACATGAAATACTCTTATAGATTTTTGTATAAAACTCTCTTTAAACTCCATTCAATTACCCCTACTCTATTGCATCAATATCCAATTCTGTCAAATTAGCTACTGTCTGCTTTATTACATCTTCCTCATATTGCGGGAACTTTCCACCTGCAATCACAACTAAAACTCTCAGACTGGTGTTTGGCAAATCTTTCTCTATTCTAGCTCCCCAAATTATATGTGAATTAGGGCTTATTTTTTTCGATACCTCACTCACCATCAGTTCTGCCTCTCTCAAAGTCATATCTTCTCCGCCAACAACATTCACAAGTGCTTTATTTGCTTCTGAAACATCCACATCCACCAACGGGCTATTCAACGCAGTCTCTATTGCTACCTGGGCTCTTTGGTCTGGCTTAGCGTCCAACGAAGCCTCTCCCATCCCTACGACTGCACAACCCGCATCCCTCAAGATAGTCTTAAGGTCTGCAAAGTCCAAGTTAACCAAACCTGCCTTGGTTACCAACTCCGCAATTCCCTTCACTGCGCTTGCCAACACTTCATCCGAAACTTTGAATGCGGTGTTTAAAGGCAAATCAGGAACTATGGAAAGTAACTTGTCATTAGGAACAACTATCACTGTATCCGCCTCTCTCTTTAACTTGCTCAAGCCTTCCAAGGCATTTGCCCTTCTTGTTCTTCCTTCTGATAAAAATGGCAATGTAACTATTGCAATGCTCAATGCACCCAATTCCTTTGCCTGCTGAGCTATTACATGGGCACTTCCTGTCCCCGTTCCTCCTCCCAAGCCACACGTTATAAAAACTATCGATGCGTCTTCAATTGATTTTTTTATCTCTTCCGCGCTTTCCTTTGCTGAAAGTTCACCTATCTCTGGGTTGCTTCCGGCACCCAAGCCACGGGTTGTTTTTTTGCCAAGCAATACTTTTTTTTCTGCCTTGATCTTAACTAAATGCTGAACATCCGTGTTCATGGCCACCAGTTTAGCTCCTTCCACACCAAGTTCATTCATCCTTCCCAATGTATTGGAGCCACTTCCCCCAGTTCCTACAACATAAACTCTTGGCCTGCTTTCTTCTAGGAATTTGAGTAATTCTACATCCTCATTTGAGACTACGTCTCCTTTAACTATCTCTTTTGTCACTGATTCCAACGTATCTGCCAAATCTTCACCTAATTTCCAATAAAATCAGTTGATTTAATTTAAAAGACTTAAATATATATACCTTTTCTCAGGCTATTCTGCCTATCCTTTTTCTGCTATAACCATGTCAAGGTTTTGGACCACACCGCCATACTGCTTGATTAAAGCATAAACTTCATCCATATCCAAACTATCCCCTTCAATTATTATCTTCAAGCTCTCAGTATTCCTCTCCAGCTCATACGAGTCTATCTGAACTCTGTTTATCTTAGCCTTGGCTTGCGACAATACTTCTAGCAAACTCGATGTTCTAAGCTCTGTAGGCTTCACCACATCTAATGAGAGTTTCTTTACTTTCAGCATAGCATCTTCTCTTTATACCCCATCTTTTAAAACGTTATTTCTATCTATTCAAGCTTATAAAAAGGCTTCCACATCCTGTTTTTTCTTCTCTTCCTTCTCTTCGAATTGCCTGGCCATGGCTTCCAGACTATCCCCCTTCAACAATCTTTTGCTTCTCCTTTCTCTTATCTTAATAAAAATAGGATGGTTCACGGCTTCTCCAACTATTAATGCCTCTCCAACCCTGAGGGTTGATATGGAATTAAGCATGGACTTGTCTATACTCTCACAACTTTCTCCTATATGGTCAATGTCATAAGGATTTGTAACCCTCAGAATAATGTTCGTATTGCATTGGCTTAACGCAGTAGTGCTTAACTGCACAGGTCTCTGGGAAATCAAGCATAGCGAAGCACCAAACTTCCTCCCTTCCCCTGCTATTGTTTCTACTATTCCCTTTGATATCACTTCATGCTTACTCGCCTTTTCCCTTGCAAAATTATGCGCTTCCTCCAGAACCAGCAGGAACGGCGGCACACCTCCCTTCTTCCTCAACCTAAACAACTTCTTTGCAAAATAGGCAACTATCAGCTGCTTCTTCTTAAGGTTGTCCAGATCGCTCAAATCCAAAATGCTGACCTTTCCCTGCTGAGCCAAATCTAAATATCCAGGGCTATCTACCTTCCCAAACAGCTTCATCGTCTTTAACGAATACAAACTTCCTATCAGAGGGCCTTTCACACTGTCCTTTATCTCCTCCGAACTCTCAATCTGCAAGATCAGGTCTGCCAAACTATATCCCTCATTAGTCGCATTCTTCCTCTCTTTCAAAACATGCAGAAGCTTTCCAATGTACCTCTTCTGGGCAATGCTAAGCTCTGGCAGAAATTCATACAACAACTGCGGGGATATTTTGTGTAACGCTATTCGTATGTCGTTGCCCTTGAATATCTTTGTTTTATCTGCGTAAGGTCCTGACTTAAAGCCTATGTATTCCCCATGTATGTCCACCACTATTACTGCAAGTCTCCCATGCTCTGGTTTTCTATCAACCAGCTCCTCTATCAATACGCCTGACAAATAACTCTTGCCAGAACCAGAAATGGCCAGTATCGCCAGATGCTTCTGCAGCAATCTAGTCAAGCTTATCTTTGCATCCACATTGTGGTTTTCTAACTTTCCTAAATGTAAGCCATCATCCACAAAACCTACAAAATCCTTCAGCAGGACTTCATCAGCACTAAAAACCCTGCCTCCGGGAGCCGGCGGGAAGGCGTTTCTCATTATATTGTTATTCTTCAGAACACCGATTATCCTTACGTTTGCCACTGTGTATTCCCAATCAGTAATCGGAAAGTTAAGTATCATCGAGCCTGACCTCTCATACTCTGCCACGCTCTCTGCCCTTTCAAAATACCTGTTTGCCCTTGTTATGTCCAGTATAAGTCCCATAAGCAAGCCATCATCCGTGTTTACCTGCACAAACTGGCCTTTCCTAACGTTACCTGTAGTAAGAACGAATGAAAAATTAGTTGTGGAAGGACCCTCGAAAGTAGTTATCACAGTTCCTAATTCCATAATCAGATTTAATTCGCTATGTTTAAAAATATAGACAGTGGGATGCCAATTGCATAAAAAGTAAATCAATTTTATTAGTATAATGTCCTGTTAGCTCTATCCCGAATCATTCTGGCAAGTTCCGGGCTAACTTCTTCAAGTTTTTCTAAGTAAATGTTCAATTTACGTATAGCAGAACCTACAGTGCCTCTTCCATCACGTTGCCTCTGCCTTCGGCTTCTTTCAGCCTGCTCAACCTCCAGATGTGCCAATAGGTCAGCTCCATTTAAACCGGAGTCAAGAGCTTTACTTACTTCTATTATCCCAAATCTATCAGCCAGTAAGAGTATTTCTTTTTTTTCTTGACTATCTGCATAGGTAGATGTGATTTTTCTTAGGAAACGAGGTCCATTATATGACTCTAACATGCAAATCTTACTAGCAGTATAGAATAACTCATCTAAGGGGTCTTCTAGGCTAGGTCTTATTCCTTCTCTCCATGCTGTAACTGCACCTTGTCCCCATTGTTTTAATGAAATAGCTAAGGATGTTATAACTATTGCAGTTGGGCTGCGCATTTCTTTGGCACGATTAGCAGCCCATACCAAATCATTTATTTGTATTTGTTTTAGTTGCATTAATACACTGAGTTCAGATTCATCGATACCGTTCTTTATTAGGATGGCGGCCCTTGCAACATCTTCACCGCGATATCCCTTTAATAGTATCTGGACAGTTACTACCAAACCACAAAATGTTAAACAGTCGCTTACTCCTTTTCGTTCATGTTTTGGAATTTTAAATAGTGTGAAAAACACTTCAGGTC
>JACQQB010000009.1 GCA_016207225.1 Microcaldota archaeon
ACCTGAAGTTATTAACGGAAGAAGGCTAATAAAGCTTACCTAGGCACATATTTTTAAGGTGATAAATATGAGCAAACCAGTTGAATATTACAAGCAAAAATTCGGTTCTAACATTGAAAAGGCATTCGTTCATCTAGCAAAGGAAATGGGTGAGCTTGCAGGAGCCATTGAAAAAAACAACAAAGAAGTTATTGTCTATGACACAACTGAGATTGCAGGCATGCTTTTCTACTTTGCAGACCAGTTTAACTTCAACCTGCTGGAAAATGTGGAAGCAGTCTACACAAAAAAACTAGAAAAGCTCCAGCAGAAATGATTTACAATAATAATTTAAGCTTTCTCAACTTAAATCGTACGTTATGGAAGTAACTTATGAAATACGTTTTGCTGCTAATTTAGAAGAAGTTCAACGAGTTCAGGCGTTTGAAATTGCCGTATGGGACGAAGCCTTATCCCCGATTGACTCTAAACCAATCAGAGGAGCCTATAAATTTTATGAAAAATTATGGAAACTGGATAGAGACTCTATACTATGCGCTTTTCAAGATGGAGTACTGGTAAGTTATGTAGCGGTAGAGAGGATAAGGCCTCAAGACATTTTAATGAATCCACTTACTACTGGAAGACACATGCCACCTTGGAGCCATGATCCCGATGAACTGTATAAGCAACACGGGAATGTCTGGTACATCATAAATCACTCGTCTAAAAACAAAGGGGCAAGCGAACAAATTCTTAAAAGACTAATAGACCTTGCAATTGGAAAAGGCATGCATTCAATCGCTGTAATATTCAACCTTAGACATCCGTACCTTAGGAATCCTGCAGAATTCTGGGGAAGAATAGGTTTTGTACCAGTCCCTGATACCTACGATCCACAATGGCATTATCAATACGCTGTTTCAGAGATTCCAAAGGGAGAATTTGTTTCTGGAGCAATAATCTGGGCACGTCTACTAACTCGTGATGAAAGGATGGAACAGCAAGCTAGGATAACTGAAGCTTCTAAGACTGCAGGTCCAAGCAGTGGCGGTTCATTGCGCAGAGCTGTTGACCAGGATGAAGATTTATTGCCGAACGGACCTCACTACGCTCGTTGGAAGCCTCGAACAATGCAAAGTCCGTGTCAAAGGAATCCCAATTTGCGAAGGGCTATAATCTAATTCTATCCAAATACTGCAACTTCTGCCCAAATCGACCTAAGTAAATAACCCGGACTTGTATCATAAACTACAATCCTGAATCTTCTCCCATCGGGAGCTATCCAACTATAACTCTCACCAGGACATACTTTGACTTGTTGTAAAAGCTCATCTTGCTTTGAGTATATCCCTAAAGATGCACAGCTTATCCCATCAGAAGGAACAGTCAGGTCTAGCAATACTAATGTATAATCTGCAAAATCCAAACCTGGAATCCTATTCTCCTTTGCCTGCGTTAAGTTTTTCCCCTCATCTTCGTAAAGAGAATAGTAGTTAGACAAGACAACTTCAGCAGGCTTAGCTCTTATGTCAAAACTCTTACCCTCGGGCTGGTCTATCAACCCATAATTGAACGCTAGGCTACCATTAAGCCATTCCTTATCAGCCACTACTCTGAGAAATGCTTCATACACTCTAGCCTGCTCCTCAACATCTAGTTTAACATTTGCATTATCCTCAAGATTCTCTGCTATTTCGGGCACCTGGTTAATGCTTCCGTCAACACTGGCATAAGCAAACTGAGTTATTACTACAGACTTATTATTCCTCAAGCTAACTTCCTTGTATTTACTATTCAACAAGCCATTAATTGCAACTTCAATCTCCTCAAGACTTGCATCATTCCTGATGTTGAGTCTTTCAAACCAGTATAAGCCTACGTAATCCAGTTTCTTGAAGTACTCATAACTCATCGCAGCTTCATAACTATCATCTGAAATTAGTTTACCATAGTACCTTGCTCTTACTTTATCAAGAATATTCTGCATCCTGGTGTCAAATTTACTCTTATAGGTAGGATTCTTAAACTGCAGATGTCCATTTCTTGGAATTACAAGCATCTCTGCATTAGTCTCATTCGCAATAACTGCATTAAAAACTAAAGTCCTCTCTAATTCCTCCAAATACTTGTCAAACCATTCGTCATCATGTGGCTCAGCAATATTTCCCTTCGTGTTTCTAGCAACAATCTGTGAATGTAAAATAACTTTCAGATCCTTCTCCCTGGCCTCTCTAACAATTTTTTTGATATCACTTATACTTGGGCCTATTGGATAATTCTTAATACTTCTAAACTCTATTTCAGGCATCGGCTCTATCGATGACATCTGCCAAAGCAATGGTATCCCTACCCAGCTCACGTTGTTCGCTTTTAAACGCTTAAATGTACTAGAATACAAAGGAAGATAGTCTGGGGTATACTCCTCCTTTAAAGTTACACCATTCACAAAGTTTCTAGCTTTGGGTGTGATTAAAGGCTTCATTGTGTAATTAAGTACAATCGCACTATCGAGCCAGACCCAGGAACTAACAATATTCGTAATACTTATATCCCCACCAACATCTGTCTTGACTCCTCTTTTCTCACTGACCAACTCTCTACCGTCTGGGACCATTCCACGGGCAAAATAATATGCATCTGGCTTATAACCATAAATTGTTAATGCCCATCGTTCATCCGCATATTTATGCATTTGCACATAACCATTGGAAACAAACAAAACTGGCTCCTCTCCCCCACTAGGAACAGAAACAATCAAACTTGTGGCATCCTGATTCTGTGCTCTCCATCCTCCTATCTTCTCATTCTTGATGTTACTTTGCGAGTCCACAACAAAGCTTCTAATCAAACTTGAGCCGCTATCTTTAACTTCAGTTAATAGTGTTGAGCTTCCAAGTGAATAAACATACTCCACATAGGATCCCTCATAAAGCTCTAGATTTACAGTAAAGACATTGCCAGACTTGTTCATTGCAGCAAATCTCATATTTTCGGCATACAAAGCATTTCGATACCACTGTACTGAGCCTAACTGCTCCACATTGCCAAAAATCCTAACGTTTGCATACTTAGGCGTATCCTCCGGCACTTCAACATTAAACACAACATTTATTTTCCTAGATTTTTCTAAAGTAAAGTTAACATTTGTTTTCTCAGCACTCTTTATCCCAACTTCCTGAGTATGATATTTATATGAGCCATCGTTTGTGGTAATGACTACATTCTGCATTCCGGGTGTTATACCTGCAAGTTTAAACCTACCTTCGTAATCAGTGCCTAAATGCACACCTGCGATTGAAACAGTAGCATCAACTATCGCTTTATTCTCACTATCCTTTACATAACCTTCAAAAGTACCAGAATCATTCCTGCTTGCCTGAATATCCTCCCAGTCAGCAACAGCATCGTTTATAGTAACATCATTGCCAGCATACGCATACCTGAAAGTAATCTGCACATCCTTGCTAAAACTTTCTTTTTTGCCCCTTGGAAACTTATTGTAAGGGTCATCAGCATGCAAACCCCTGTCATAAACATAGCGAACCAACGAGCCTTTTTCCACTTTCACATCAGCTCTCCAATTCCTATCATCCACTTTGCTCATCTCTATCCTTTGCTTTTGGTAATTCGTGAAATCTTTCAGAACTAGATAAATCTTCTCATTAGGCGGAGTGTATTCCGGTATATTCACATTGAAAGTAAGCGTTACTTTACTCTCTTTAGCAACCTCAACCTTCGGCTCTTCTGCCTCATCAACTTGCTCCTCCACAGTCTCATTATCAATATCTTGAATCAGGACACTATCATTGGAGATGTTAAAAACCAAGGTTAGATTTCCAACAGACTTGTTTAATGGTATTACTGGCCCCTGCGTACAACCCAGAAGCAAAACAAGGATTATAATCGAAGCTATTGCTGCATTTTTAAGCATACATTTAGGTATATCAACCCTATTTAAATCATACTCCCCAAACTCAACTTAAACACTAATTAAATACCTTTCTATTTACATACTTTATGGATTATTGGCTAGAATGTATACACTGCAAGGCCACTTATTCAAAAGAAGAAATAATCTATACTTGTAAAAAATGCAAGGATATTCTAGATGTCAAGTACACTTATGAAGATGGCTCACTGGATCAAGCCAGGCAAGGCGTATGGCGCTATAGAAACTTCCTTCCTATAGAGAATGGGAAGAAAATTGTAACACTAAATGAAGGAAACACTACACTATTCAAATGCGATAATTTAGCCAAAGTTCTCGGTATAAGAGAACTCTATATCAAGAATGAGGGTGAGAACCCAACAGGAAGTTTTAAGGACAGGGGAATGACAGTCGGAGTTACTAAAGCTTTGGAGTACGGTGCAAAGGCTGTCGGATGCGCTTCAACTGGCAACACTTCTGCTTCTCTTGCAGCATATTCTGCAAAGGCCAATCTAAAATGCTTAATCTTCATTCCATCCGGAAAGATAGCCTTCGGAAAGCTTGCCCAGGCATTGGTCTATGGGGCGGATGTCTATACAGTACAAGGTAATTTCGATAAGGCCATGGAGTTAGTTACCAAACTGGGCAAAAAAGGAAAAATCTACCTACTGAATTCAATAAACCCCTACAGGACAGAAGGTCAGAAGACTCTAGCTTATGAAATTGCTGAACAACTTGGGGAGGATAACTCTATAGACCGTGTATTCGTACCTGTCGGGAACGCTGCCAACATCAATGCAATCTGGAAAGGCTTTAATGAATTCCTGAGATTTGATTATTTGGAAAAACTTCCAAGAATGTTTGGTGTCCAAGCAAAAGGAGCCAACCCCCTTGCAAGAACTTTCGAGTTGAATTCCAAATACAAGCCAATACCAAAACCAGAAACAATAGCAACTGCCATAAGGATAGGTAATCCAATAAGCTGGAAAAAGGCTACTGCCGCAGCTAAAAACTCAAATGGTTTCATATTCTCAGTTACTGATGATGAAATTTTAGAGGCACAGGCACTACTCGCACAAAAAGAGGGGATTTTCGTAGAGCCTGCAAGCGCATCCAGCATTGCCGGCTTAAAGAAACTGGTGGAAGACAATGAAATCGGAAAAGATGAAAGAATAGTCTGCGTTACTACTGGAAACGGCTTAAAAGACCCGAACGTGGTCGTTGATAATTTTAAAAATAAAATAAAAAAGATAAAGGACATAAACAAGATAAAGTTGTGATGATTTGGCAAAAGAAATAACCTCCGACTTAAGCAGCGAAATAAGGGCATCACCAATCAGACAACTATCGGCAGAATTTGAAAAGGTTGTTAAAAATGCTTCTTCAGGCCCAAGGCCAATAAGCTTTGGACTTGGAGAACCCTATGTAATGATACCTGAAAGCGCAATTAAAGGAGCTCAGGACTTTCTGCAAAATGCTTCAAAAGCTCCCCAGAAATATCCTTCAAACAATGGCATGCCAAACTTACGTGAAGCAATTTCTACATACTTAAAAAGATTCGGGTTGAACTTCCAAGCTCCAGAAATACTCATTACAAACGGAGGAAGGGAGGCAATAATGCTTTCTATGCTAGCAACTTTGAATGAAGGAGACAAGCTGATCATTCCAAGCCCTTCCTGGGTTGCATACGCTGAACTTGCGAAGCTTAGGCTGGGCAAGAAGGACATCCTACTTCTACCAACAACACTGGAAAATAACTTCGTTCCGACCCTAGCGCAACTCGAAGCTACCGTAAAAAAAGTAAAAGGAACTATGGCTAAAGATAGAAAAATAGTACTTCAGCTTACTGACCCCCACAATCCTACCGGTGCAATGTTCCCTCAGGAACTAAAAAAAGAAATAGCAAAATTAGCATTAGACCATGATTTACTGGTATTCTCTGATGAGATTTATGCCGGCCTAGTTGAACAGTATAAGAGCATAGCAACCTATGATGGCATGCGAGACAGAACAATTGTTTTTGGCGGTGTTGCGAAAGTATTCTCCATGACTGCCTGGGGCTTAGGCTTTGTCGCTTGCCCAAATCCCAATGTTTACAATTTGATGAATGCCCTTAAAGGCCACGTGAGCGTAACTCCAACAGTAACACAACAGGCCGCCAGCCCGGCATTCACTGATCCAAACTTCAGTACCTATGCTGAAAAGAACAGAAGGATGTTCATAAAACGAGCAGGTATAGTCAACGAGTGGGCAGTTAGACATAAGCTCGGGCACAGTAAAACCGCCCCAGGAATGATCTACTCATGGATTTCTGTTGCCAAATCCGGCTTAAATGCAGATGAATTCTGCAAAAAGGCTGTTGAGCTGAGAGTCCTAGCAATTCCTGGCTCTGGATTCGGGGACGCGGCAGCAGATCCAGAACTCAACAAATACATACGCATCTCTTTATCTGCAAATGAAGAAGACTTGAAAGAAGGATTAGCAAGGCTTGAAAAACTATTCTAGTTCCTATCCACTCTTGCACCATTCTTAGCCAAATTAGCAACAAATGCCAAATAACCTTCAGTGTTCAATGCGTTCACAATCCTGTCAACATTTTTCTTATTGGCTAAAGCAAAACATGCACCGCCCTTTCCTCCAGCCCCGGTCAGCTTACCCCCATAAGCACCATTCTGTACTGCCAATTTAATCGCTTTATCTATCTCTTCTGTAGAAACATTAGAATTTCTGAGTAACTCATGATTTTTACTCAAAAGCCTGCCTAATCGTTCTGGATTTCCATCTATTCTCAGTTCGTTTAAAATCTCATTAAAAACAGATTTATACGACCCTAACAACTCTTCCCTTTCCTTTTCTGTGAGTTCTTCCGGTTTTTTCTTTATTTTATTGGCCATTGCAAACCTTTCTATCAGCTGAGAAGTGCCTTCCCTAGCATCTTTATATGTGCTTATTGCAACTATTGCGGTATCCTTGGGCAGCTCAAGCTTCATGTTCTTAAAATTAAATTCTGTCGGATTAAACGTTTTCCTAAACAACTGCGCTTCCCCGGCAATAACTGTCCTTGCATCTATTCCACTCGCCTTTCCTCCATGTGCAACATTCTCTGCTATCTGTGTAATCTCAAATAGTTTATCCACAGTCATTTCACTATTTACATATCTAGAGAAAGCAATTGCCATCGCACTTGCAATACTGGCAGAATTTCCCATGCCCTTAGGCGCACCGCCAAAAATAATCCTAGCCCTGAAAGTTTCCTTTCTATCCCCGGCCAATTTAAGATAGATAGGTTTGCAAAACTCTAAAATTTTCTCTCCTTTGAAATCCCCATTACCGTATATTGTAGCCTTACCCACGTCACTCTCCAAGAGCAACTTCCCCTCATTGCCTATAACTTCCAGTTCAACTGAATTCCTTCTATCAACTGGCAAGGCAACAGCTGGGGCACCATAAACCACATAATGCTCACCACAGAGAATTATCTTAGCAGGTGAAGAAGCAACGATCATTTTCTCACATATGCGACATAACCAAGAAGCAACAAAATTATCAAAGCTGGTGTGCACAATGATCCAGCCGGAGTCTCCTGCTGCCCGGCAGTTACAATGATTATCTGGTCCAAGCTTAAAGACATGTTACTTAATTTTTCTTGAATCTCAAGCAAATCGCTCTTACCCACCTTTTTACTTAAGCTTTGATTAATAGCTCTAAACTCCTCTCTTATCTCAGTGATGTTGTAACCTGGCACCTGATTCACCTTAACCTTAGCTAACTTAGTCGACACATTGGTCTTTAAAATCAGTACCTTGGCATACTCTTTCTGTCCTGCATCTATGGAGGTATTAACTATTGCAACGTTGAAACTAAATTCCTCGTCTTTAGCAAAGGCTTGCTTGTAGAGATTCTCCGAGGCTAAACCTATAATCTCATCATTCAAAGCAATGACTGCATTGTATTTTCTTTCTAGTTCCGGGTCATAAACATTAACTGCCAACCTCGTGTATTTATCATTCAACTCACTTACTGCACCGTCTCTCCTATCACTCTGAACTTCAAACATCGTCTTCTTGGTCTCAGTGAAATTAATCAAATCACTTGTTCTTTTTTCAACATTGCTAGCCCTTTCTGAAGCAGCTATGACTACTTCATTACCTTTCAAAAGATTTACTAAATTTATTGCAGAGTCCAAGGCGGTAAAGTTATACCTTGCCCCCGGACATATCGCATATACTGAAACTAAGTCACTATCAGTTAGCTCAAAAGATAATTCTCTAATGTCATTGAGCTTTTGTAACTCATTATCCAAGGATTTAGTGCCCATCACAGGTCTCAAGTCCTGGAAAAAGTCACTTACGTTCCCATCAAGCATTAAAACTGCAACATACCAATCCCTTATAGTTAAAGCAAATTCCACGCTTCCTAAAACCTTACCACAAATTGGGGAGCTGTAACAAGCCTTTATACAAGAATCCTTATCCACGCAGGCTATGTTATTAGTACCAGTAAAAATCTTGCATTGATTCTCCTGAGGTTGTCTGCTGTTATTATAACTCTCCATGAATTCTCTCAGTATCTGAACCCTTAACTTATATGTCTCAGTCAACGTAACATCAGTGGAGATGAAAACGCTTTCAATATCCTTGCCATCTCTAAGAAGAATACTTGAAGATTCATTAATCAGAAATGTTTCATTGCCATTCACAGTAATCAAAGCATAGTCATTGTTCCCAATCTTAATCTTCTTGATGCTATAATCATCATCAGGCTCAGTGTAATTTTTTACTATGTCCTCAGTCCCTGCAGCTACTAATAAGCTTAAAAGAAACAAGAATAATATCGCTCTCATTCCAACCCCTCTCCATAAGCATGTTTTCCTATTAAAGGCACAAACAGCACTTCCATCAAATCTCTCCTTTCAACCTTGCCATTAATCTTCTCAACCAATATCAAAGTCTGCCAATACTTAGAACCAACAGGTACTAATAGCTTTCCATTATCAGCTAATTGCCGAACTAAAGGCTCCGGTATCTCTGGAGCCGCAGCAGTAACTATTATCCTGTCAAAAGGTGCTTCTTTCACTAACCCCTCACTCCCATCAGCGTTTATTATCCTCACATTCTTAAAACGGAGCTTTTCGATATTCCTCCTTGCAAACTCAACAAGCTCCCCAAGCCTTTCAATCGTATATACCCCTCCTTTTTTCCCAACAAGCTCAGCCAATATTGCTGCCTGCCATCCGCTTCCTGTACCCACTTCAAGTATTTTCATTCCATCCTTAACATCCAAGACTCTGCTCATCGTGGCTACCATGCTAGGAGCAGAGATGGTTTGCCCATGGCCTATGCTTAGTGGTATGTCCACATACGCTTCCTTTGCATTCAAAACAAAAAGTTCTCTAGGCACCTTTCTTAATGCACTAGCTACTTTAGCATCTGCATATCCATGCTCCAGCAAATAATTTATCATCACTTCATTATCCTGCATTAAAGGAAAGATAGGCTTTTATTAATTTAAACCTTAGTAGATACATGCTAGCAGCCTCTTTGGAACAGTTTGAATTGATTGAAAAGCCCAAATCTAAAGAGTTAAAAGATAAAAAAGTCTGGATAGACCTAAGCCTAAATGAAATTACTTTGCTAAAGGACTTTGGAATAACAAATCTAGACCACATGAAACTACAAAACTCGAACTATCCAATGTATTTCGAACAGCCAAACTTTACTGGCATTGTACTATTCCTGCTCTCATTAAACGAGGGAAAAATCAAAAAAGAAAGGGCTTACCTATACTTTGACAAATCCAAGCTAATAACAGTAAACTGCAGTGAAAAATTACAGTCTGCACTAGGCAATTTTAAAGAAAAAGCGGTTTCTAACCCTCCCATAGAAAAATTGGTCGTGTATGTACTTAATGAAATAATTGAACAAAACGGCAACATACTGGAGCAAATCGAAGACTTAACAGAATACATTGAAGAGCACGTGGCTAAGGTAAAAGAACTAAAGGTAGATGAGCTTTTTGCTTTGAAAAGGACTTCCCTGCAAATTAATAAAATTTTATGGCATACCCGTGAGCTCTTGTTCGAACTGAAAGTTGACAAGGTACACTTCTTCAATGCAAATGTAGAAAAACTCGAATTAGAAGCACTATACAACTCCCTTCTCTACTTTATAGACCTGAATAGTACATTGCAGCAAATCCTTACGGATTCATTAACGGTCTTTCACGCAATAGTTTCAAATAAAATCAACGCAACCATAAGGAGGTTAACTGTCATCACTATCATTCTGACCATAGTCTCAACAGTAAGCATGTTCCCAAATACAATAGCCACAATATTCGGAGTTCCCTATTTCCCGCTAGAGGCGAATAAAGCAATTGATATTCTGGGCATAATGCTTTTACCATGGCAAATAGTTCTCATTTTATTGTTCCTAAGCTCGATATTGCCTGGTGCCATTATCTATCTATGGTGGCGTAATATATCCAAGGGTCGTGCATGATAAGCTTCGATAAGAATTACCTGAATTATGAAAACGGAACTTCAAAAGAATGGATTATAGCTAATCATAAAGGTGGTTATGCTTCCTCTACAATAATTGGAGAAAACACTAACAAGTACCACGGTCTACTCATCTTGCCAAAGGCACCACCAAGGGATCGTTATCTATTAGTTTCAAAACTAGAGGAAACAATTTTACTAAATAACAAAAAATACCCTTTAACTAATGTTTACCAAGAAAACTTTAAACTCGACCCATTCCCAACATTTACCTATAAAATTGAAAATACAACCATTGAAAAAAAAGTCTTTATGATCCATGCGGTCAATGCTACAATCGTCACATATTCCATTACCTCCACCTCCCCATATGTATTCACCTCTATTCCTGTAATAATCCATAGGGAAATTAACAATGAAAAAAATTCACCGACAATCTTCACCCAGTCCGAACATGAAAAAGGAACTAAAGTGAGAACAACAGATTTCAATCTTTATTTCAGCTCAGATAAAGGAAAATACTCCAAAAATGAACAGTTGCTTGAAAATAACCAATTCAAGCCTGGGGCATTCATTCTCGAAACAAACGGAAATGAAAAATTTAATGTTGCAATGGGTGACATAGGCATAAGTAATGACTTCGATTCATTCTATCAATCAGAAGTGGAAAGAGCTTCCAAGCTCCTGGATAATTTCTATTCAATCAACAAGGTGGCTAAAAACAATTTACTCGAAAATCTAGTGCTAACTACTGACTCCTTCATAGTTGAGGATAAAAATTATTATGGGATCATTGCAGGCTACCCACTTTATACGGACTGGGGAAGGGACACCATGATCTCCTTGCCTGGTCTACTGCTTGCAACTGGCAGGTATAATGAAGCAAGGTCAATACTTGATAAATATGCGACATACTGCAAAGATGGTTTTATACCCCACTACATCTCAGAAAAGCGCGAACCCAACTATGACCATGTTGACACTTCTCTTTTTTACATCTATGCAATATATGAGTTCTACAAATGCAAGAATGACACTACTTTGATCAGGGATAAGTTATGGAACCCGATTAAAAGCATAATCGAAACCTATGAAAAAGGCGTAGCAGGCAAACTCCATATGGATATCGATGGTCTACTTGTTGTGGATAGCAAAACACCAGTAACATGGATGGACGCAAAAATCTCCAATATGCCACTAACTCCAAGAAACGGCAAGCCTGTCGAACTAAACGCCCTTTGGTACAACTCCCTAAAAATCGCCGAATATTTTGCCGACAAACTTAGCGATTCCCAAATGAAAGACCACTTAATCAGTATAAGCCAAAAAGTCAAACAAAACTTTTCCAAATTCTGGAACAGCTCTGAAGAATGCCTTTATGACCTTATAGAGCCCAACGATCCCAGCATAAGGCCTAACCAACTGTTTGCCGTTTCACTCGACTTTCCCTTAGTAGACAATGAAAAAGGAAGAAAAATCGTCCAGAAAGTCATCAAGGAACTACTAACTCCCCATGGTATCATGAGCCTATCCAAAAAAGATAAAAACTATGTAAATACGACTGGGAAAACAGGAGACTCCATGGCAAGGGCTTATCACCAGGGAGCAATCTGGGTATGGCCAATGGGCCATTTCATTTCAGCGTACTTGAAGACTCACGGCAATAAAAAAGAAGCAGCTTCATTCCTAGACTCTTTCTTTGACCAGACAAACCAAAAGGGACTAGCCGCTTTACCTGAAATATATGAACCGGAAACATTTTCCCCCGCAGGCTGCATCTCATATGCCGCTTCACTCGGAGAATTTTTAAGAGCTTATGTCCAAACTCAAAAAGAGTAATTTTAATAATTTTTTGTCCTATATAAAATATGGCAACAACAACTATTGATACGAATACACTGATACTGACTGAAGCTGAAGTCAAGAACCTACTGGATATGAAGGATGTTCTGCAAGTTGTAGAGACTGCTTTTAAAGAGAAAGGTAACGGGAATGTGCAAATGCCTCCAAAGACCTACCTGACCTACCCTACTTTTCAAGGAGATCTAAGAGTAATGCCCTGCTACCTTCCGGGCTTATCCATTTCCGGAGTTAAGATTGTCAATGTCCATCCAAACAATTCACAATATTCAATACCTACAGTAATGGCTGCAGTCATTCTCGTCGATGTAGCAACAGGCATACCCAAGTCAATAATGGGAGGCACATGGCTGACTGCAATGAGAACAGGGGCTGCAAGCGCAGTTGCTACAAAATATCTTTCCAAGAAAAATGCAAAAACTCTAGGCTTAGTCGGTGCCGGGGTTCAGGCAATCAGTCAAACATTAGGGATTTTACAAGTAAGGCAAATAGAAGAAATTTTTGCTTCAAGCATGCACGAAGGCCCCCTGAAGAATTACCTCAATGCAATGGAGCAGTATGGCATAACCGGAAGAGTTAAAATAAATGTAGTAAAAGAACCAAGGGAAGCAGTTGAAAACATCGACATAGTCTGTACTACTACACCCGCCAGAAAGCCGGCTATTGACAGCGAATGGGTTACTAACGGCACCCACATAAATGCAAT
>JACQQB010000107.1 GCA_016207225.1 Microcaldota archaeon
AGCGGGCAGGTTCGATAAGATAATAGAACTGCCTTTACCGGATAAGGAAACAAGAGTTGCAATATTGAAGATACACACTAAGAATATGCCACTGGCAAAGAATGTTGATTTGGACGAGGTGGCTAAGAAAACTGATAGTTACACCGGTGCAGACATGGAGGGGGTTTGCAGGGAAGCAGGAATGTGCGCGATAAGAGAGAACGTAGAGGCCAAGGAAGTTGGGATGAAGCACTTTGAAGCCGCATTGCAAAACATAAAATCTTCTATAACTAAGGAGCATGTGGAGAGAATAAAGAGATTTAAGGAAGGAGAAGAAACAATGTATAGGTGATTGGAACGGGTAGAATATTCACCTTTGCAAAAACAACGATAGTTACAGTTGCCATGGCTTTACTTGCTTATGGGCTTTTATTTCAGGGGTTGGAGACTTTAGTTAAATTGCTAGCAATAGCCTTTGGGATTTCTTTGCTTACGCTACTTTTACCTCAAATCAGGGGCATAAGGAAAGGGGATAACTTAGCTGTAATACCCGAGAATCAGGAGGGGATATTCTCCTTCCTGAACACACGCACTGGAATGGCCTTGCAAAGTGGGAGGAAAGGAAGCAGGATAAAGGTTGTTTTAGGGAATGGTATGGAGACAGAGGGGCTTGTTGTAGAGTACGAGGGTTTGATATCAGCCGCAAAAGTTAAGCTTATTAGCAAAGAGTACAACATAAGTGTTGCATGAGTGATAGGATGTTTGAGATAGATTATGAGGAGCTTCAGCACATAGTGGTTTCTGTTTTGGGCATAGCGGTAGCTTTTACGATTGCAACAACTGTAAGGAATTTTAAGTTCACATTCGACCCGTTGGTTTTTGTCATCTACCTAGTAACTGTTGGCAGTGGTTTTGTCCTTCATGAGCTGGCGCATAAGTTCTTGGCTCAGACATATGGGGCATTGGCCACTTACAGGTCTTGGACAACAGGCCTGGCTTTAATGCTGATAACTTCATTTTTTGGCATAGTGTTTGCAGCCCCAGGAGCTGTTTATATTTTCTCACCGAATTTGACCAGGGAGCAGAATGGAAAGATTTCCCTGGTAGGCCCGTTAACGAACATTGTTTTGGCATTCATATTTTTCTTTGTAGGAATAGGCGCTTTGTCCTTTCTTTTAACAGGAGTTAGCTCGGAAGCGATAAAGGTTATTTTGAGGGCTGGCTTGCTAGGTGCACAGGTAAACATGTGGCTGGCTTTTTTCAACATGATCCCGATATTCCCACTGGATGGGAGTAAAGTCTTTGAGTGGAATAGTGTAGTTTGGGGAGTAGTTTTCTTCTTTGCCTTAATCATGTCATTTGGGCCTCTTTTTATTTTTTAAGCATAGTAGAATGAATATAAATTTTAAGGGTAAAATAGAATCCACAGCCGCTTTAGGTCTATCGTAGATCTAAGAGTGGATGGGCCCGTAGCTCAGCCTGGTCAGAGCGGCGCCTTCGAGTATTAACTCGTGGCCGTAAGTCTTATATGGCTCGTTCTGATACAAACAGCCTAGGTGAGCCGTAGGTCAGGAGAAAACTTTCAAAAAGTTTCCTGAATTCAAATCTCCTCGGGCCCATTTTTTATTTTTCAGGAAAAGTCAGTAGCTTTATATATTTTTAAAAATAGAGATTGATACTAATTACAGTTTAAAAATTTAGGAGATCGGAGTATATCCAATTTAGGTGTTTACATGCTAGGGGAACAACAAACAGGTAGGTTGGGTAATAGATTTTCTCAAGGGAGAGGATTTGCACGCCCAATTGAGGTAGGTCAGGCTTTAGGGGATACGATACGCATGGGCTGCGAGAATGCAGTTAGAAATTGCATGAATGTAAGAGCACGTGATAGAGTAGTTATAATAACAGACAGAGAAAGAGAAGGCATTGGCCAGGCTTTGTATGACCAAGCAGCTGCGATTACACGTAATGCAAAGCTTGTTACCATGGAGCAGTATGGTGAAAGGCCGTTTACAAGTGTTCCTGATGCATTGCTAAGGGATTTGACAGAATTTAGACCTAGTGTAACTTTTTATGCTGCAACTGCGCAGGATGGAGAAATAAGGTTCAGAATAGCACTTCTTGACCATGTGCTGAGGAATGGGCTTAGAGTTAGACACGCCCACATGGTTGGCATAACTGAAGAAATGATGGGAATGGGAATGAGTGTGGATTATGGAGTCATAAAAGAACTTGGAGATAAAGTTTATGAAATAGTTAAAGGTGCGAAGGAGATTAGGGTTATTACGGCTGCTGGTACGGACCTTGAGATTAGATTACGCCCAAAGCCCAGAGTGGAGAGAATTAGTGGGGAAGTTAAGAGACTTGGGAGGCTTGTGTGGACAAGCACTGATGGCAACTACCATAAGCCGGGTATCTGGGGAAATTTACCGGCTGGGGAGGTTTTTACCTGCCCTGAACTTGTGAATGGGACTTTTGTTGTTGACGGGGTTCTTGGGGATTATTTTAGCAGAAAATATGGTGTTTTAAAAACTCCGGTTGTTATAAAAATAAAAGATTCTTTTGCAGTGAGTGTAGAGTGTGGGGATAAAGAACTAGAAACAGAATTGTGGGATTATTTGAATAGTGTGGAGAATGGCAATAGGGTTGGAGAGGTTGCAATAGGAATCAATATAGGACTTACAAAACTTATCGGGAATCTTCTCCAAGATGAGAAGTTCCCTGGAATGCATTTGGCATTTGGGCATCCTGACCCTAAAAGCACCGGTGCGGATTGGGTATCTGAAGTGCATATAGATTGTGTAATTCTAGAACCAACGATTTTAGTAGACGGTAGAAAGATAATGGAGAATGGGAACTTTCTCATTTGATGAAGTAGGTTTAGTGAGATTATTTCCTTAGGACCAAAACCAGAATCAGGATTGCTGAGAGTATCACTGCGACAGTTGAAAGTAGCTGTTCAGAATTGCCTTCTACACTTTCTTTCTTTGTGAATGGTTCAGTAACGTTTATTTCTTTGGTTGTGGAGAAATTATTTTCCTTAATAGTAAATTTGTATGGGCCAGTTAGGGTTGGTGAAAATTCTAAGACCCCTAATTCATTTGTTTTGATGGAAACTGAATTGTTGGATGGAGGAGTTATGATTATGGGTGCATTCGTCACCAACTTATCATTGTTTTTAACTATTGCTAGAATTTTATCCCCTTCTTCGATTTCACTATTAAGC
>JACQQB010000101.1 GCA_016207225.1 Microcaldota archaeon
ATTCAAGAATGGGTTGATTACCATCTCAAATTAGCTCCTTCTGGCATTCCAGGTATAGATCGGGAAGGGCTAATAATGTTGATATCAGATAAACTCAAAGCTGGCAGTTCTGTAAAAGTAACTACAGGTAAACCACTTACTGAATGGGTACTTAAAGATGGTAAGCCAGTTGCCACTAAAGTCAATGTTGGAGTCGAACCATATAAAGATGTCGGTGAAATTTCTACGGACTTTTACCGAGCCTTGGGCAGGGCCATAATAAAACTTCACCCACCGTACGAGTGATATGGTAATCAATGAACTAGTAGTCGTTGCAATGACACAACCAACTACAGACTACAATCCTAAAAAACCAAAGAAGTAAATCCTACTTGTTATTAAATTGAAGAAGTAATCAAGGTATTTTGATGGTATCAATCGAGGATTTCTTGCAGGAATTAGTCTTAACATACGGTCCACTAGGTGTATTCATAGGAATGCTTCTGGAATCCTCAATAATTCCACTTCCATCCGAAATAGTTCTAATAACTGCAGGAATTATTGGCATTGATCTACTCACCATCGTTGTTTATGGCACAATAGGCTCAACATTGGGCTCAATCATC
Source organism: Microcaldota archaeon (assembly GCA_016207225.1). Lineage (GTDB taxonomy): Archaea > Micrarchaeota > Micrarchaeia > Burarchaeales > JACQQB01 > JACQQB01. Next base: position 606 of record JACQQB010000101.1, read on the forward strand.
GGCTACTACATCGGCAAGCTCGGAGGAAGGCCAGTAATAGAGAAATATGGAAAGTACATGTTAATCTCTGAAGCCAAAATTAAACAAGCAGAGGAATGGACACATACACATGGCTCAATTTCAATATTCATAGCACGCCTGGTTCCATTCATTCCATTCAAAGTATTCTCGATTGCAGCTGGGATACTGAAATTTGACCTGAAACTGTTTATTCTCTACACTTTTCTAGGTCTAATACCCAGGACCTTCATTCTGGCTTACATTGGCCTAGAAATAAAACGCTATCAAGACCAATTCTACATAATTGCTGCAATATCGGTGGTACTAGCCATCCTATTCTACATAATCCACAAAAAATTCAACAACTCTAGACTTCGCTAGCACTTGCTTCAATATCCATTATTGCTTCTTCCAGCTCAACTCTCTGTTTTTCAAGCAGCTTCTTTATCCTTTCAATCCTCTTAGCCTGCAAATCGACAGTCCTGTACTTTCTTGCCGCCTTGTTGAAATGCTCTATACCTATCGTAAAGAATTCTTCATTGTCCATAGATTTTGAAACATCCTTTAGAATATCCCCTAACAATTGATTCGCTGCAATCTTGACTTCAGCTCTAAGCTGGTGTGGTTTTTCAAAATTCTCCTTGATTATCCTAACAACCCTGGCACTCGGAAAAGGTAATGCCTGTTCCATTTCTTCTGTTATCCCTTCCTCTCCACCCTCGACTTTTTCTTCCGTAGTTGCTGCCTTCTCTTCCTTTGTTTCTTCTTCGACCATGAAACCACCGGACTAATATGCAAAATGAAAAAATAAATACCTATGTTCACCGAAAAATAGCAAACCAATCGGAAGAATAACAATAAAAAGGAACATCCCACTATAAGACTACTGGGCTACGCTCATGAAAATAATAGAAAAATACAATCTAGTTGCCGATCATGTTCCCGCGGAAGTTACTATATCCGAAAAAGATGAAGAATTTGTCAATACCTATGACTTAACAACTGTCCGGGTCTTTAAGCCCACAGAAACTCTTCTCGAACACGTAAAAAAAGAAGTCATAACCAATGTTCATATCGATATTAATGAAATGCTAGACATAAGGGCAGTGGAAAAAATGAAGAAAAGATTCTTCCAGACTGCTTCAAGTCTTTTAGAAAAAGAGCTGATAGGCATAAGTGAAAATGAAAAACTAATGCTTGTAGGAAAACTAATGCATGAGATGATTGGCTTAGGTGAGCTTGAGCTTCTCCTTTCGGATGAAAATCTAGAAGAAATAGTCATAAACTCCTCAGAGGAATCTTTATGGGTTTACCATAAAAAACATGGATGGCTGAAAACAAACATAAGATTGCCAACTGAAGAAAAGATCCAGAACTATGCTTCCAGCATAGGCAGAAGGGTCGGAAGACAAATAACAAACCTCTCTCCTTTACTCGATGCCCACTTAAGCACAGGGGATAGGGTAAACGCGACTCTTTTTCCCATCTCAACAAAAGGCCATTCGATAACAATAAGAAAATTTGCAAAAAGCCCCTGGACAATCACAAGAATGCTTGACCCGTCCCAGAAGGTTCTAAATCTGGATGTGGCTGCGCTGCTCTGGTTATGCGTTCAATACGAACTCAATATCCTGGTTGGCGGAGGAACGGCTAGCGGCAAAACATCCGTGCTTAATGCTATGCTTGCATTTACCCCTTCAAACCAAAGGGTAATCTCAATTGAAGATACAAGAGAACTCTTCCTGCCCGAATTCCTCCAGTGGACCCCCCTAGTGACGAGGGCTCCAAACCCTGAGGGGAAAGGAGAAGTTACAATGCTGGACCTAGTCGTCAACTCATTAAGAATGAGGCCAGACAGAATAATCATGGGAGAAATAAGAAGGCAAAGAGAAGCAGAGGTTCTATTCGAAGCCATGCACACCGGGCATGCAGTTTATGCTACAGTCCACGGGGATAATGTTGAGCAAGTCAAAAGCAGGCTTACTTCTCCACCAATCAATCTACCTGAGCCTTTGCTCTCCTCACTTCATCTTGTAATAATATTGTACCGGCAAAGAAGGACAGGAATCAGGAGGTTATACGAAGTTGCAGAAGTAATACCGAACGGCCATAACATAACCCTGAATAAAATTTATAAATGGAACCCAAAAACTGACATTTTAGAAAAAGTGGGAGAATATGAGAGACTTCTGAATGAACTTTTAAACTACACAGGAATGTCTTCAA
>JACQQB010000108.1 GCA_016207225.1 Microcaldota archaeon
ATTCTCATGTGCCCAGGTGACTAGCTCGGGGCTGATAAGGGTATTGTTTCCACTTATATCCGTGGTTTTGCCGTCATTGAGTAATTTTGAAGTAAGGATGAAAGTCAGCGCTTGGCTTGGAAGAGCACCTCTGGTGGAAAGCTGCACTTGGATATCTTTGGCAAGGTCGGATAGTGCCGGGTCTGTCTTAACTTGGGTTATTAGTTCTTGTATTTCAGAGGCTAGGCCACCGAAAAGTATGGATGCGTAATTCCTGTAGAAATAAACCTCATCGCTCATTACATGAGCATAAAGGCCAGGTAGATAAGTGTCGATAAACTCTTTTTCTGGACCGTTGGCCTTGCAGATATTTACCATTGCCTCTAAGTCTAAAAGTGAGGGTGGCATTAAAGAGCGCATTAGCTGGCCATTGAAGCTTATCGGCCTTGGTATGGAAATTTGTAGTTCTGGCCGACCAAACTCATCTAATTTCCCCAATACCCGTGTTTTCGTAGGACCATTAATTTGTTGAGTCATTTCTTTAATTTGTTGAACTTTATCCCTGACATCATACCATCTGCTCTCTGCCACTAGCTCCCTTAAGTTCCCAAATTCCGCCTTTAGTTCGGAGTACCTGGCTCGAGCACGTCTTGATGTTGGTAGTTCTCGAAGTAAATCATCACATAACACCAAGGCTTCGTCTTTTTTGAGTGGCCAGTTTTGCTGGCAGTAAACATGGGCATTCCTGTGATCATCAACCAAGTCTGCGGGGGTCTTTGAAAGGTCGGGTGCCGGTTCAGGTCTACTATAGGTTTTTCTCCTTGGCCTTGACCTAGGTATTCGTTTGCTCATTAGAGATGCAGCTTCAACTACATGTGGAATTTTTTTCAGATAAGCGATCTCACCTAAAGTCATTATTCTTCTTGCCGTTGCTTCCATTTCAGCTGGTAAGAAGCCCATTTCTTCGTTGCGTGGGTCAGGGAGTACAAAATTACCTGCATTTTCACCTACGATTTTGTAGCCGTCAACAACACTTAGCATTGCGCTCGGTGTTCTCATGAGTTCGCGCGGCAATAAATCATAGAAAATTGGAAATGTTTTTAGCTGGGACACGAATGGCCTCAATAAATGAGCATCTGGCTGGTCTTCAATAACTCCCTGTAGAGTAGTACATGTGTAGTAGCGCAGAAGTTGCAGAAGTGCATCGCTGACTGTTCTGTTTGGATCATAATATGGTGGGGTAGTTGGGGTTGCACGTCCCCTGAAAGTATTATTTCCTCTTCCGGCTATTAGGGTGGCAAATACCTCATCCTCTCCGGTTTCTGCGGTTAGCCTGTCGAGTGTTTTTTGTGCTTTTGCACACTCGTTTCCTGCCAGCAGTTCACACACCCTAGCTTTCAGGTTTCCGGATTTTAGAGGAACATCGGAGCCTGCAACCATGACTCTTAGAGTCCTTTCATTATCCTTCACTAGGTCTAGGAGTTCCTCAACATTTTTTACAGTTAACGCTACACCCTGAACTATGAGAGGCCTGCCAGCACTATCAGTAAACCTATACACTTCTTCCTCATCGTGTACGTTTAGGATAACGTTTCCATACCTGTGGGTGTCATGGCGATCATGCCTCTTTTCTCTTTCGTTTTCTTGCTTGACATGATACCACAGCTCGCAGATCTTGGAGTAGTCTATTGACCTCTCTTGAAGTATCTGGGCTAATCTGGCTTCAGGACAATAGTCAGCCAGCGCTTCAACCAATTTTTCATTAGAAAGAAGTTTTAAAGAGCTTAAAGCTGGAATGGTGTTGACTCTGGTCCTAAGGATGCCCACAAGCCACCTGAACATGTATCCCTCTCTTGCATGGAGTTCGAATATTGCTTTGGGTAGTTTTGGAATTTTGGTGGAAATGCAAAGCCCTGCTTCATGATATGCCAGCATGAATTCCCGTAGATTGACTATTATGTTAGCATCTTCCACAAGTGGGATTAGGTTTATTTTATTCATTGTTTCCTCATAAACAGGGCGGTCAAATTTTACTCCGTCACTTTTTTTCTGATCCAAGAATTCTGAAACAAAAGTTTCTATATCACTGCGGACTTTTTTTAATACCTCTAGGTCTTCCATGCTGTTTATCTGTGGAATTATAAGTTCGTAAATTGCAAGCCTACCTCTCCATTCACCTAGGTCATTTTTGTCTTTTTGCAGCTGTTCAAAGTTGGTAGCAATAATTTCCATTAGATACCTTTCGTAGGCCTGGTGCTCTGACTCTATGGCCGGGTCAGGTATTCTTACTGTGTGGTGCTTTTTCCTGGCTACGTCTATACCATCGCAAATCAAAAGTTGGTTTAGGTTTCGTACGTTATCCACATAGCCATCTACAGTCCTGCCTTCACCGTCATCCATTATTTCATCAGCACGGCCTTCTGTGAAGTCCCTGAAGAATTTTCCTGCTTCATCCCTTGGAGTGTTAAATGGTTCTTCTAGCTCTCGGAGTACTCCTGAGAAATGTTCCTCTGCATCCCATTTGCCATTTGGATCCCTTTTACTACGTGCAACGTCTTTTGCCTTTGCAAAATGATGCTCTATGTCACTGATAACCACAGGATGCGGAGTTGCCATGACTCTCGCCCTCAATGCCCTTCTCATTACTGTCCTGTAGACTTCGAGTGAAGCCGCGGCAAAGTTGGCTGCAACCTCCAGCGGGCTTACTTCCCTTTGGGTTTTAGAGATGTCCTTCCTGTGTGCCTCTCTTGTTAATGTTACCCACATTGCACGGGTTAATGACTTGTAGGTAGAAGCAATAGTATGATAGAGTGTCATTATACTTCTTACTGTGCTTACTCTGCCTGTTGCTTCGAATTCATCTATTATGGCTTTTAGGTCTGGATCGTATTTTACTTCAGGCCAGGTTTTAACCAGTTCAATGAGTTCTGGCAGATATCGTGCTTGAATTTCACCGTTTCTTATAGAGGAGGCTAGGTTGGAGGCATCTAAGTGTAATGTTTTTCCGTTTACATGGATAACAAGTGACGTTGCTCCTGGCTCAAGAGGTTTTGCTTCAAAACTATAGGGCTGCACCTGTTGTGATCTACTCCTAGTAGGTCTAGTGCTGGCCCCTTGGCCTTGTTTAACCATAGACTCAGCTTATTATTCGTCAGGTAAAGATTGTATGAGGTTACGGTTTGCTAGAGTAAACATGTGTTGCTGGATAACGCCATCATCAACTAGCTTTTGAAAAGCTTTTTTGTTAGGTACTACGATTGGATCTCCAGTATGTTCATTAAGAAATGGTTCTCCCTCATCATTCCTGAGAATTAAGCCAGCAGGTTCCGGTTTTTCCATTCTCGGAATCTGGAAAGCTCTGCCAAGAACAGGCTTAGGGCGTTCTCCCTCGCCATTAATATCACTAAAATGTGCTTGACCTCTCTGCCTGAAACCTGTGGGATCAAATCGAGCCCTGCATAGTCCTGGTAGCCTATATTCATTATTACGCATTGTTTAACCTCAGAAGTAGATATTATTTATAGGTGAGGGTTTATATAAAGGTTATTGTTGACTGAATAAGCATATATTTTTCATTTATTTCAATAATCTTATGGAGTCTAGGATTATTTTGCATGTGGATATGGACTACTTCTATGCCCAGTGTGAAGAGCGTGAAAACCCAGAGCTAAAGGGCAAGGCAGTGGTAGTCTGTATGTTCTCGAGGCGTGGGCATGATAGTGGCGCTATTGCCACCTGCAATTATAAGGCTAGGGAGTATGGGATAAGAGCAGGAATGCCAATAGCCAGAGCTAAGAAATTGTGTCCTGACGCTGCTTTTTTGCCTGCTAATTTTGAGCTTTATACAAGAGTTTCTGATGGAGTCATGAACATAATTAGAGGCTTTAGCAACAAGTTTGAGCAAGCGGGGATAGATGAGGCATTCGCAGATGTGACTCAGAAGGCTGAAGGAGAGTTTGATAAGGCTGAAGGATTGGCTTTAGAATTGAAAGGGGAGGTTTTGGAAAAAGAAAAGCTTACTTGCTCGGTTGGAATAGCTAACAATAAGTCTATAGCCAAGATTGCGAGTGATTTTAAAAA
>JACQQB010000097.1 GCA_016207225.1 Microcaldota archaeon
ACAGCAGGAACTGCTGAGACAAGGCTTACGCTAATTGCCAAGGTTACAAGTATAAGGGAGAACAAGAAAGCATAGTTTAGCCTGTTTCGATTCAAATTCATTATCTCTCCCTCCGAGGTGAATATTCCTTTATAGCTTCTTTTATTAAAAGAATTACCCATTGTTAAGGTATAAGTATTTATAAACCTTACGTTTCCATATTAACTTCTGATCTTATGTCCGACGATGAGAAGCTCAGGTATGAGCTTAGAAAGAAGCTAAAAATGCTCAAAAGCATAAGAGGAAGCGGCACAGAACTTATTTCACTCTATATACCCCCCAGCTACCCCGTAGCAGAGGCCAGCAACAAGCTAAAAGAGGAGCACGGGCAGGCCAGCAACATAAAATCGAAGAGTACGCGAACCAACGTACAGGCTGCCCTCGAGAAGATAGTCCATTACCTTAAGATGTTCAAGAAAGCGCCTGACAGGGGGATAGCAATATTCTGTGGGAATATTTCGAAGGAGCAGGGCAGTCCGGATATACAGCTGTTTTCCATAGTCCCCCATCAGGAGATAAAGAATCATTATTACAGGTGCGATTCAGAGTTTTTCCTCGAGTTTTTGGACCAGATGCTTGCTGCAAAGGATGCTTATGGCTTGGTTGTGCTGGATGGAAGGGAATGCACCTTAGCCGTTTTGCGAGGTACTGGTACGACAATCGTTAAAAAGTTAAACTCGACTGCGCATTCGAAGTTACATGGGAAGGGGGGCCAATCGGCTCGTCGGTACCAGCGCCTGATCGAGGAGGAAATTGAGAACTATTACAAAAGAATTGGCGGATCCATAGATGAGGTATTTCTACCCATAGGAATCAGGCAGATTATAGTAGGCGGGCCTGGCCCTGCAAAGGACAATTTCATGAAGTTAAAGCCCTTTAATTACCAGATTAAGGTTTTGGGTGTTTATGATACTGGTTATACTGACGAGTATGGGGTGCAGGAATTAACCGGCAAATCAAAGGAAATCATAGCCCAGCAGGAAGCGATAGTGGAAAAGAAGGTTATAGAGATTTTTATTAAGGAGGCCATTAACAGCGGCTTGGCGGTTTACGGTGAAAAAGAGGTTAGGAATGCCCTGCTTGCAAACAAGGTTAGCACTTTGCTAGTCTCGGAAAACCTAGAAACAAAAAAAGTTAAGCTGCAGTGCTCCTCGTGCAAAAAAGAAGAAGTTAGAATAATGGAACAACCGCAGGAAGAAGCATGCTCTTGCGGCGGAAAACTTAAGATAATCGAGATTAAGGATGTTGCCGACGAACTATTGGAGCTGGCAGAGCAGACAGGTGCTAAGATAAGCTTGATTTCTGCTGAAACGAGTGAAGGTAAGCAGTTTTTGATGGGCTTTCATGGAATCGGAGCCTTACTCAGATACAAGTAGTTACCAGTTTTTAAGTTCCGATATCAAGGCCTTCTGTTATGTTTTTCAGCATTCTTATTGCAGACAGTGCAGCCAGATAACTGGTCTTGGGATTTTCCTTGAACGGAAAGTTTTTTGTCCTAGTATAGATTTCACCAAACTCCCCTTTAACATGGATCTCATGCATGTTTTGCTTGGCATTAGGGTCTGCAACTACTTTGACCCTTGTTTTCTTTCCGCCAAGAGAAACCAGACTAAGGGTGGCTGCCACGTTTACGCTTTGTGGAAATAGTTTTACTGCTTTCTCTGCAGTTCCAAAAAATATTGTTTTTTTTGTTTTTGTTTTTACGTTCAATGTTTTTGCAGGCTTGGTAGTTGTCAAGGTTGCACTGAAAATTTTCCGTAGTTTTGCAGCTTTTATTCCATCTATTCCGCAGATAGCACCGGAAGGAAGATGGATTTTCCTTTTATTTTCTTGAGCAACGTGGACTAAGTTTGAGAATAGTTCGTTATCAAGCAGGGAACCGGTACTCATTATCATCAGGTTTGTTTTCGCTAGAATATTTTCCCCATAGGCAGCTACTGCTTTTTGTGAGGCTGCTTCAACCACCAAATCAAATTCATTGGACATGAACACATCGAATGAGTCGGTTGTGGAAACTCCCTTGAATCTTTTTAAGAATTCTTTGACTTTTTTTCCTTCAGTATCGAAAGCTGCTATTAATTCGATGTCTTTTATTTCTTTTTTGATTGCTTTGGCTAGAGTAGTTCCTATTGCCCCGCAGCCGATTAAGCCAACTCTTAGCATATTATGAGTTTATTGGGGGAAGTTAAAAAAACTAGTGTTGGGTCAGTTGCGTTTTTCAACCTTGCACTCAAGAATGAACGTCTCGTTTATGTACACGTATGCGGAGTTTTCCCGGAATATCGTGCCCAAATCCCCGTAGTTGATAAAGAAAGTAGAAGACTCCTTGGCTTCGGCCAGGCATTCGGTTACAGGCCTCGAGACATTGGTTAACCCGACGCAAGTTGATTGGTTGAATACATAGGCAGAAAAGTTCTGCGGGTCTTTCCCGAGAAGTGCTAGGCTATAGGCCAGTTCAGTACCGCAGTTGAATACAGAGGATATCCCGGAAGAGTTGACATCCGTTATATTCATGATTATCGTTACTCTTTCACTCTTTTGAAGGTTTTCCAGGAATATGTCTTGGTTTGTCTTTGGAGGAGGTTCCGGAGGCTTTGGTGAAGTGAGATAGATAAAAACAATCACAGCTAGTGCAGCTATGATGATGCCTGCTATCAGATATTTTATGCTAAAGGTAAACCCGCTATTCTCAGCCATAGTATCAGCTTATTCAGTTGTTCTCAACCAAGCCCGCAATAGTGCAGCGGGAAAGGTACTGCTCATTTCCCTCAATCAGGCCGTTCTTGATTCCTACACTGTAGAACCTGGAGTTTTCAGTAGGCCCGTACTTGAGGTAGAACATGATGTTGCTTTGGGCTTTGGAAATGCATTCTTCATCAGTTGTGGAATTGAGTTTGTTTGTCTTGCATAAAGTGCTTGCCCAGCATTCTGGCGTGGTGCAGGAGGAATCGCTTATGCTGTAGTTGAGCACGGTCTTTTTCTTTTGCGTCAGCTTTTGCGACAGGTTGTTTGCACAGGTAGTAACCAAATTAGCGTGCGCTGTGTCGCTTACATCTGAAAAGACAATCACATCCTTGTAACTGTTTACATCTCCCATGAAGTCAGTGAACGATGAAGTCTGTATGGTGCTGCTTGCCCCCATGTAGATAAGGGCAGAGCTTAGGACCAACACGAAGAATAAGCCAAGGAACAGCAGTGTCCAGGCTCCTATGAAGAGCTTTCTGAAAAGGAATTTCCTGTACCTTACGAATAAGCCGATGGATATTATGAACACAGAGACTATTATCCCTAAATCAAGGAGTGATAGGACTACTGCAGGCGTAAGCTGAACCACCTGCTGCCTTTGTGAATAGCTTAGTGGGGTAACTTGGGACAGGGTGCTCAATGCAGCATCTACAGTTAACTTTGTCCCTGCAGCGAGGTAAGAGCTTGGGTGTAGCTGCTTTTGCCCTGATTTCTTTTGCAATATTGATTCTGCTTTTGCTATTATGTTTAAGTATCCGTTGTTAAGCTCATCGATCTTTTTCGGGTCTACTGGCGGGGTGGAGTTTTTATCCAGTACAGCTTTTTCATTCTTAGTTTCGTTGAGCTCCTGGATAAGACTGGTGTCTGTTGGCTCAAGAACCCACTCTGCCTCTATTATCGTGTATGTTGCATTTTTCTGGAGTGCGATTAGTGTTGTGTATGGCTTGGTAACATTACTTGCAAGCCTTGCTTCTATATCGCTTGCAATTGTATAGAATTCTGTTATCAGTGTGTCTGTTTCACTAAATTTAGTTTCATTCAGAGAAGTGAAGATTGCCTCTATCTTGGAGTCCATTGCCTTGACTTTTATTTCCAATGGCTGGTCCTTTATTAAGGCAAGAACTTCGTTTGTCTTGTTTTTAACTTGGTTTTGTTTTGAGCCTATCAGGTCAAGCTTTTCCTGGTACGCCACTCTTGCAGTTGAAGTCATGTTGTAGTTGATTCTTGCCAGGGTTTCATTCCTTAATTTTTCGCTTGTTAACGCGATGTTGGGAATTGGAGCTGCCCTTGCTTTTAGGTTGACCAGTGTTGAAGCAGCCAGGTCCAGGGCAGTTGTGTTGTAAACAGGTTGCGGGCAGAAGCCTATGCAGTTCGGGCAATTATTCCTGTAGAAAAGTGTGCTTAAGGCCAAGGTAGTTGCTGTTGACTTGATGGTATTGCTGCTGTTTAATGTTTCATCAAGCAGGGAAACTACGTTTACATCAGTTATTCTATCAGGTGTAGTTGAATTGAGAGTCTGTAAGTTTGAAAGTGCTTTGTTAACGAAGTAGTCAAGCTTGTTTATTGCCGGGCCATAAGGGGCGATTGCAGTCCTGAACGGCTCCCCTCCTTTCAGCACACCATCCCTGCAAAGAGGAGTGGACATGCAAGCAAAACTTATTGTGCAACATTCAGCATCCCCTGCCGGACACGTGAGCTTATCACAGGAATAAGTGCAGTATTTGCCATCAACACAAGTTATCCTGTCCAAGCCGGTAAATCTCTTGCACAATGTCTCAGCAAGACCATATGGGGTCAGTATATCCCTACTATTGTTGAAACTGAGGATTAGTTTTTTCAGGTCGCTAATTTCTGTTTGGCTTGGGTATTTTTCTTTAAAGTGAAATTCTTTCAATGCATAGAGAATTGTTCCGGAGTCATTGACAAACTTATCATCCTTTATTACGAATGTTAGTTTGCTGTCAACTTCAATCACCGTGAAAGTTCCGTTGGAAGTTGCAACTGAGAAGTTTTTCACGCTTGTGGTACAGTTTTCATTCGAGTATAGATAACCACAGATGTTTATCGGAGCTGCATAAAGCAGGGGCACAAGTAGTAGTAAGACTGTAAGGTAACTTG
>JACQQB010000103.1 GCA_016207225.1 Microcaldota archaeon
ACTCAGAAAAGAAGCTCAAAAAACTCCAAAGAAACCTATCTAGAAAGAAGCTAGGCTCAAACAAAAGAAGAAAAGCCAAATTAAAAGTTGCAATCATTCATGAGAAAATCACAAACCAGAGGACAGACTTCCTTCATAAGACAAGCAGGACTCTAATTAATAATTACTCCCTAATTGCAACTGAAGATTTAAAAATAAAGAACATGCTTCACAACCACAAGTTGGCCAAACACATTTCTGATGCTTCTTGGAATTCATTCTTGCAAATGCTCTCCTATAAGGCTTTGAGTGCTGGTAGCAGGGTTATCTGCGTAGATCCAAGAAACACTTCACAAGAATGCAGCAGCTGCGGAAAAGAAGTAAGAAAGGATTTGTCAGTAAGGGTGCATGAATGCCCTTACTGCGGATTAACAATCCACAGGGATGTAAATGCTGCAATAAACATACTCAAAAGAGCTACGGCCGGACTGGCCGGAAGTCAAGCCCATGGAGATTTAGCCTCTACTTTACCTCAAAATAAAGCAAGCAGAATCATTGAACTGGGAACTATAAGCAACAAGTAGCTTTGGCTATTAAATATTGTTGGAAGCCCCGACATTTATGTCGGGGAGGATGTCACCTGCCTTGAATAAGAGAATTACTTAAGGCCTATACTTTGCATCGCTTCATCCGGGTGTGAATAGTAGGAAGCGGAGAACTTTGCCAGTTCATCCATTGTTTTGATATTTTTTTCGAGCAGTTTTTTTAATATGGTTGACCTAAGCTTGATTTCATCCATTATTTCTTTTGGTGTGAAACCTGTTGCCTCTGCCAATCTGTCCCTATAGATTATGCTTGGTTTTAGCTCTTCGATTTTACCTGCCTTAGGGTTATAGGCGTATAGATCACTTAACAGGATTTTTCTTTCCTCTATGCCTCCTGTCTCGGAAATGTTTGAAAGCACTCTGACTGGCTTGGATTCCACAAAGAAATGTTTGATTACAATGACAGCGTCTATCAGAGTTAGGGAATCTGTAGGTACAGACATAGGCTCATTTCCCAAGCGCATCATGGTTTCCCTTGGAGAGCCTGCGTGTATTGTCCCCATGCAGATTTTTCCGATATTCATAGCGGTCATAAGGTCTATTGCTTCTTCTCCCCTGACTTCCCCAACAACTATCCTAGTAGGCCTCATCCTAAGGCTGTTTTTGACTAGATCGCGCATGGATATGCTTGAGTCAGATTCAAGCCGGGCACAGTTTGTATTTGTGGATGTGTTAAGTTCTAGGGTGTCTTCTATTACAACCACCCTTTCATCAGGCGGGACGAAACTGAAAAGTGCATTTAGCAACGTTGTTTTCCCAGACCCGGGCATTCCTGCAATGATTAAGTTTGCAGGCTTAACTCCGAGACCATCAACATATAGCCAGAGGAGTGCCCCTATGTCAAAGTTTAAAGAATTTCTTTCGATGAGGTCAAGAAGGCTAAAGGGCTTTTGTCTGAACTTCCTTATCGTTATGTAATAGCCAAGCGGGGAGTTAATGATGTTTATTCTTCCACCTTCGTACAGATGGAAGTTGTTTACATAGTCCAAATTTCGCTTGCAGCTTAGCACGAGAAGCTTGTTCACAAAATGAAGTAGTTCTTCATTGGATTTGAATTTTTTATCTAGCTTTATTGTTCCGGTAGCCGTGCTTATTATGTAGATACTCTCGAGTCCGTTTATTATTATATCTTCAGTGTATGGGTCGTTAACATGCTCGTCCAAAAAGTCATACGATAGGACGTTCTTAGTTAACTTAATTTTTTCCTGCTGTGGAAGACTTGAGTAGAGTTCATTGACAGTTCTCAAGGTGACTGCTTCTCTTTCATTTTTTGTCTGTGCCAATGAGAGTTTTCCAACAAGGTTTTCCAATACTTCGTATTCCATATCATTAGCCATGTTTAGCGTTTTGGTATCAGCATTTTAAATTGTTTGGATGAGAAATAGTGTGGGAAAGAATGGATGAAAAAACTAAAGGTATGTTGTTGATAGGGGCAGTAGTCTTCCTTACATTATTGCTTGTTTTTTATTCCCCTGATTTGGATTCATTCAAAAATCTTGGAGTTTTAGGTGCGTTTTTAATAGGTTTGGTTACTAGTGCCACTGTGATTTTACCCTTGCCTGGAATTGCTTTGATAGCCTTGATGGGAAGAGTCCTTAACCCGATTAGCATAGGGATAGCTGCAGGTATAGGGTCAGCAATAGGTGAATTGACTGGCTATATAGCAGGTTATGGTGGAAGCAGCATAGTAAAAGATAATGGAACTTATGAGAGAATTAGGAAAATACTGGAGAAGTATGGCCTGTTTGCCATCTTCATATTCGCTTTAATACCGAACCCATTGTTTGATATAGCGGGGATAGCTGCAGGTTCTTTGAGATTAAGCTGGTGGAGATTCTTGGTTGTTGCAGCCTTAGGCAAAATGATGAAGTTCATCGCTTTTGCTTATTTGGGTGATGCGAGCAATTCACTTATAGGATGATTTTTGTTAGGTTGGCCAAAATATATTAATCTGTAAGATTAAGAGGTTAGTATGGATAGGGTTGTTTTATCAAGTCCCAATGCTGAGGATCTGGGTTTGGGTAGCTTGATTGAAATAAAGACATTTCCAGACACTGAAAACTACATAAGAATAACTGAGGATTGTGAGAAGAAAGATGTTGTTTTAATCCACAGATGCTATCCAAACCAGGACAAGAGCTTGGTTCAGTTATTTCTTGCGTTAAGGCAGATAAAGGAGATGAAGGCCCGATCTGTCTCGGTTGTTGTTCCGTACTTACCCTATGCGAGGCAGGACAAGAGATTTTTGGATGGAGAAGCGATGAGCAGCGAGACTATTTGCTCACTCTTAAATTTGCTTGGATGTAAAAATTTGATAACTTTTGATTGTCATTTCCTTAAGAAAACTGGAGAATTTACCTATGCAGGCCTTAGGATAACAAACAAGACTATGTCTGGGGAAATTATTAACTACCTGAAATCCAAGTCTAAAAAAGCCGTTGTGATATCCCCAGATGAGGGTGCTAAATACCTGGTTGAGAAGGATAAGGGTCTTTCAATGAAAAAGATTAGGGGCAGGTATAATGATAGTGTGGAGAGATACAGGGAGATAGAATCAATGTCCTTGGGGCATGATATTTCCAATAAGGACGTTATAATAATAGATGATATGATTTCCACTGGTTCTACAATAATTAAAGCGGCGCAGGCATGCAAGGAAGCTGGTGCTGCGAATGTGTACTGTGCAGCAACTCATGGCTTATTTTTGAATAGCTCTTTAAGTAGACTGCATGCACTGGGTGTCAAGGAAGTAGTTGTTACAAACACGATACACAGCCCGGTTTCAAAAATAGACATAAGTAACGTAATTAAGGAATTGGTATGAGGATCTATGAAAGGATTCATAAGTTAACTAGGAAGATTGCAGAGCAGTGCAGAGATATTGATGAAAAATCGATAAACAAGTTCATAGAGATGATTGCGAAATCTGGGAGAATTTTTATACATGGGGCTGGTAGAAGTGGATTAGTTGCCAGGGCTTTTGCCATGAGACTGATGCACCTTGGCTTTATTGTGTATGTTGTAGGCGAAACCATAACTCCTGCAGTTAGAAAGGGGGATTTGTTCATCACTTTATCAGGCTCAGGAAAAACCTTGTCAGTTGTTACAATAACAAAAATAGCAAAGGAAAAAGGATTGAAAATTGTCGCTATAACTTCACATGCAGATTCATCTTTGGGCAGGTTGGCAGATTGTGTAGTTAGGATAAAGGGTAGGAAGTTGGATAATGAAAAAAGGGATTATGTTGCAAGACAGTTGGTTGGCGAGCACGAGCCAGTAACCCCTCTAGGCACTTTGTTTGAGTTAAGCAGTATGGTATTCTTGGATACTGTTGTTGAGGAAATAATGCGTAGGTATAAAAAAAGCGAGGAGCACATGAAAGCCTTGCATAGTGAATTGGAGTAGATATCCAGAATCGGTTAGTACCTAGGGAGTTATTCGTTCCAATTCGTAGTAGGTTATGTCTCCTTCACTGTCAACTATGGCAAATATCATTTGTTTTCTTACAGAGTGGGCCAGTCTTATTGCCCTTGAAAGTTCGTAGATACTGGTGTGATAGTTCTCTGGCACCACATGAATAAGCCAGGTCGAATGTCCTTCACCAACTCTTATTCCTTTAGTATAAACTCGGAAGTGTGAACCGTATTTTAGACCTGTCCTTGCGATATAGCCCTTGCCCCTAAGATCTTTAAAAACAAGATAGCGATTTCCCAGATCCTTGTCTTTTGGGCTTAGGATGTCTAAAAGTTTTGGGAATTTTATTTTTTTGCCTTTTTGGATAATATCGATTTTTTTATTTTCGCTTAAGTATAGAGCCTCGACTGGAGAAAGCAGTAACAGCGTATCCCTATGGAGCTCACCAAAGCCACGTTCTACCAGATAAGAAATTGTTTCTGGGTCGTTTTCGATTATTTTATCTTTTAACAGTGTTGCCATGGTGTATCTACCTTAACATCTTCCCTTCAGGTTTAGACCTTTGTAAGTTTTCTATTCTTTCGCTTAGGATTTCCTGTAGTCTGTGGATGTTGTCCATTCTGATGTGATTCATTGTGATCTCAAATCCCGGACCGCCGGGACTATCGATATGAACAGAGCATGTCCCGAACAGTGTATTTACGAAACCTCTTCTTGTTACTATGTTGTCTAGGTTTATTATAGGGATTATGCGTGAGTTTTTAAAAATAATCCCTTTATTTTCAATAAGTTCTCTTTCTGTAACCTGGTAGATTGTTGTTGCTGCCTTTAATTTTATATAGATGATGTAAGAGAATGCCAGGAAGGGGTATGCCAGAATTGTTGGGAACAGCACATCTGGCCCTATCAATGAACTTGCGTATACTTGATAGGTTATTATTAGGAAAATTAGGGTTATGAATGATATTATTGCGTACATGTACCTAAGTTCAGGCCTGAATTCAAGGAGTATAGACATA
>JACQQB010000099.1 GCA_016207225.1 Microcaldota archaeon
GAAGGATGGCTTCATAATAACCGGAAACCATCCTTAAACAATAAGTACAGAAAGTATCTTGGAAGTTTAACCTGATTTCTTTATCTATAGTAAAAGTTGCATTAGAACTCTTGAAAAGAAATGAGACTTTATAGGTAGTGTCATTTATTGGGGTTATTGCAATGTCCTCAAATGTTCCCTTGCATTTATGCACGATTACCTGCTCTATGTTGGTTTCGTTTGGATGATTCCAGCTTCTTGTCTTTATTTTACCGCATTTTTTACATCTTGGTAAGGATATTTCCTCTGGATAATTCAAAGTTACTCTTTTTCCATAACAATTTGAGCAGAAAGAGTCGGTAAAATCCACACTAGAATCTGATGCACCGCAGGATGGGCAAATTTTGTCCATAATATAGTAAGTACGTTACTTTTAAATTAGTTTACGGAAAAATGTAATCATGTATGAAGAGGACATAGCATCTATAAACGCAGAAATGAGATACATAACCATAGAGCTGATGAAACTCGCGGCCAAAAAAAATAAATCTTTCGATGAAATCGCAAGAGAATTCATTGGAAACGTATACAGACTGAATAGGGTTATCAGTTACAAGGCCAAAAGAAACAGAAAAAAAGCCCAATACAACAAAGCAATGATAGAGAAAAAGTAGATAGGTGTACATGGTGCAGGAGAATTCGGCAAAGAAACTTGTTCATTTGACTGACTATTTCATATCATTGCCAAAAGGACAGTATAGTTTTGCTTTGATAGTTGTGGTGGGCATAGTATTTGGACTTGTGATAAGGCTTACACAGTTATTTCAGACTTTTGATAACATTTCAGACTTACTTCCACAAATCATAGTAGAAGGAGTGGGGTATGGGATATTTGTTTTGAGTGTCCCGGCACTACTAAGCGCCTTTACGTGCTGGATAATAAAGAGAGAGTTGATACTTAGAAGAATGCTTTTTCTTTCTTTTGTAGGTTCTTTGGTGTATGCCATTTTTTATTTTGCTTCAATTGTGTTGAGTAGATTCAACGTTGGGATTTTGCCAAGTGGTAATGTTATTTACGTGGC
The DNA here is from genome assembly GCA_016207225.1 of Microcaldota archaeon. Classification (GTDB taxonomy): domain Archaea; phylum Micrarchaeota; class Micrarchaeia; order Burarchaeales; family JACQQB01; genus JACQQB01. The sequence continues at coordinate 1,062 of JACQQB010000099.1, forward strand.
ATATGGCCTGGTTTTTGTGACCTGGCTGTTTATTGCAAAAATAATGTTAGGTTTGAGGTATAGTTCATTACTTTTTGCATTGGTTCAGTTGACATACAACACGATGTTTTTAGTGGCGAGTGGTTTGATAATTGGAGTCGGGAATGACCCGTTGGCTTTGATGGTTAAGGTTTATTTCTCCTCGTTTATCTTTTTGGTAGCGATTTATGCCATTTTTGTGCTTATTAATGCACCGATGAAAAGAAATTTTGGGGTTTCCAGCATAGATGCAGCTACATTATTTTTTGCACAGTGGTTCAAGCATTCAAGAGAGATAGAGGGAATTTTTGATACAGTTGGTGAGGACATAGAGACCTTGGTAGGGGTTGTGGCGTTTAAAACAAAGGAGGGGTTGAAGGCCATATTTGTTGTCCCTTACTTGCATTTCGGGCCTTTTGGAAATTTAGGCGGTAGTGAATTTCCTGCGATAATAAGCAGAAGTTTAGAAAAGGAATACAACGCTAGTGTGTTTGTTTTTCATGGGACTGCCACACATGATTTTAACCCGGTGAGTTCTGAGGAGGTAAATGCAGTTGTTGAAGGCTGCAGGAACTCATTGAGTAGGATGAAGTACAGGAGGGTTATGGCCGGATTTAGCAGTGGTAAGTCTGGCACCTGCAAGGCATACAACTTCACCCTGAATGATTTTGCCTTTGTGGGTTTGACAAGGGCACCTAGAACAACCGAGGATATAGATTTTTCACTGGGCTTGGCCTATAGGAATCAGGTAATATCCAAGGGGTTTAGGGATGCGTTGATTGTGGACTGCCATAATGCAGAGACTGGGGAAATAATGAGGGTGGATTCTGGCAATCCGATAGGCTTTGAATTTATGAGTGCGATAGACCAGGCATTTTCTGCAAAAAACGAGCTAAAAAGTCTTAAGTTAGGTGTGGCAGGGGATAGGATGGAAGGTTTTGGCTTTGAGAATGGGATTGCTGGAAATGGGATAAAAGTTGCGATATTCCAAACTGCTTCGTTTAAGTATGCTATGGTAGTAATAGATGGGAACAGCATGATCCCTGGTTTTAGAAGGGAATTGATAGACCGAGTACTCAGCACAGGATTGGATGATTGCGAGGTCTTTACCACAGACACACATGCAGTGAATACAGTCAACGGTGTGCTTAATCCGGTAGGCTTAAGGAAGAAGGAGGAGATATTGGAGAGAGTCATAAAATGTGTTAATACGGCAGGTAAGAACATGGAAGAAGTTGAAGCAGATATGCAGGTGGATAAGATTAAGACTAGGGTTTTTGGTGTCAAGCAATCATCAGAATTGGTGGGTACTGTTAATTCAGTAGTTGCGATAGCTAGGATAATCGTTCCTTTGATACTTATTGCAAGTGTCCTGGCTGTTTTGTGGGGCCTTACTAAATTCTAAAAGAAAGTAGTTATAGAGTAGAAGGATAGTGAGAGGAGGACTAGGATTGCCAGTATGGTTATTGCAATGTGAGCTAATTTTAAGCTGTCGAATGCTGCCTTGATCTGATCCCTGCTGTTTCTTAAATCACTCTTGACTTTAGAGATGTCATTCTTTATTTTCTTAAAATCCTCGCTTAGTGTGGATGTTTTAGTTGTTATTTCATTGAAAGAGGTGCTGGCAGCTTCAATTTCTGTCCCACTTTGCCTTAGCTGTTTAGAAGTATCTTTTAATGACTGTGAGGTTTGCTGTGAGTTTGGCAGTACATTTAGGCTTATTGCAAAGATATCCAGAGAATTCGCTAGACTGTTTGAGGCATTACCATAGCTCTTAAGCGCTTTACTTAGATTGCCAGTGGCGGCAGGTATAGCTTGCGTAGAGGAAGACAGGCTATCGATGCTGGTTTCTAAGTTTGTTGCTATGTTGATTGAATTATCCAGTTGGGTTAATACCAGATTTTGACTACTGTCAACTATCGGGGCAATTAAGAAATAGGAGATTATTACAATCAGTATGCCAAGAATGCCTGTGACTATGCCAAGAATACCAAAGACTGATTTTACAATCCCTTCTAAGTTTTTTAGCATCCCTTGCCCAGAGGTTTGAGAATTCTGGTTTTGCTGGTCAATATCTTCGAACATAGCATATCACAGGAGTATAAGTTATCTTTTCTTCTTCTTTTTCCTTCTGAATTTGGAGAGGAAGTAAATGACGCTCATTCCGCCTATTACAATCATGGAGATTACAACCAGTAGTATTGTTATTTGAATCAACAGCTTGAGGTTATTGAAGTTTCTCTCCTCTGTATTGGCCCTTGAAAGCGCATTAATGGCTATTTCTTTTGATTTTATGGGATCGGTGTAGGCTATGGCTTTGGCAGTTTCAACCGTTGTTTTAGCCGCAGATACGTCTGGCTTGATTATGAATGCTTGGGCCTCTGTCCTAGCAATTGCCTCCTCTGCTTTGCTTATTGCATTTAAAGCTTCATCTATTTTATTCACTTGAATCTGGAGCTCTGCTTTTTTAGCCTCTAGTAGATTCTTTGCAGTCAGGAGGGAAACGTTTGCAGACTGGATATCTAGTTCGTTGGTGCTGTTGAGTGCCTTGTCCAACTCAAGATTGATTTCAGCTACCTCGAACTTTTGCTGGTATTTGGAGGATAATAGTAACGTGGAGGAGAGGTTTGCTTTAATTTCCAGAATTTCATTCTTCAGACTGGTCTTGACCGTTTCCAGATCTTGGACTTTTCTTTTCAGAACGTCCTCAAGAATCGATAAATCAGCTTCTAGTTGCGATGTGTAGGATAGGGTTGACTTGAAACTTGCGTTGCTTAGGGAATTTTGAGCCAGTTTATAGTTAGTTTCATAAAGAACAAAGGATAGGTTAAGCTGGTAGGATGAACTGGTATTTTTGGCTAGGTTTATTCTATTGTTGATTTTGTTCAGCCTTTCTGTTAATTTAGCAGTTATTTGTTCTTTTAGAATGTTGTTTGCCCTGTCAGCTTCTGTTGTCGCGCTTATGGCATTGTCGTATGCAGCAGAGTGGTTATTTTCTATGTACCTTTCTTGGGCCATCTGCAGATAGATAGCAGAGGTTTCAGTGACTGAAATATTGAGCTCTTTGCCTATTTCTTGAGTTGTTCTTAGCTTGGATATTTGCAAAGCAGCATCGTTTATTGCGGCTACTGCTTCGATAGAAGTGATATTTGAAACAGAGGTATTTAATTTGAAGACTTGCACTCTCCTGTTTCCGGTGTCAGCAACATAGATTAGGTCATCCCGTACATAAACACCCCTAGGACCTTTGAAGTTGAAATTACCGTTGCTAGTGTTACCTAAAGTGAATAAGATTGTTAGGTTTGGTGCTATGACATAGAGGGTATTTGTTACTGTATCCGTAAGGTAAATTGTTTCTTTGTCATCTACATAAAGACCTACAGGATTCTGGACCTGTAGTCCTCCAGAGCCCCTGCCTATACTGTATAGGTACGTAAGATTTTTGTTGAAAATTTGGATTCTCTTGTTACCCGTATCTGCTACGTATACCTTATCGTTTTTAACGAATACGCCTTGTGGAGCATCTAGCTGGTTGTCACCTATGCCTTTTTCAAACCCTATTGTTGAAACTAGCAGCCTGTCATTGGTGTTGAATACGGCTATTCTGTTATGACCAGTATCAGCTACATAGATGAAATCTACATCTACAAAGATGTCTGTAGGGTGATCCAGGACCCCGCCAAGGCCGAACCTCTCCATGAATGTGCCTGTTGGGGAAAGGATTTCAACCCTGTTTATGTTCGTGTTAGAAACATATATCCTTGAATCAGAGCCTACTGCAATTGCCCTTGGGAACGTGAACTTTACTCCGCCTTCAGCGATGAAAGTAAGATTAGAGCTGTAGTTAAGTGAGTAGTTGTTGAATATTCTTCCGTTATTGCCGAATGGATCGGTAAAGTTACCCTCATCTATTACATAGACACTGTGGCTTGAAGTGACGATGATGTCTGAAGGGGCTGCCAGTGCATTGTACCAGCCGGTATCATCCCCTGTGATGTTCTTGAAGAAGTCATATTGGATTACAATCGCATTTGAAAGTAGAACTAACAGATTTAGGGCAATTAGGGTTTGTAATACTTTCAAATTCATCGGCTCGACCACATTGCATCGGTTGTTTGCGCCATATTTAAGGGCGGCATGGTTAAAAAGATTTTGGCAAAAATAGCGTTATGGCCAAACTTGGAGCTAAAAAAGGGTTCATTTTCGATTTAGACGGTGTTATTTATTTAGGGGAGACGGTGATAGAAGGAGCGGCTGGAGCAATAGAGTTACTGAGAAAACAGGGTAAAAAAATAATGTTTATGACTAACAATTCTACAAACAGCAGAGTAGGCTTTTGTAAAAAACTAAGTAGGATGGGCATTAGGGTAAATGTTGATGAGGTATTGACTTCTTCCCATGCAACAGCCATTTGGTTAAAAAACAATTATCATGAAGGTAGGGTTTTGGTTGTTGGAGAGCGGGGTTTAAGGGAAGAGTTGAGAGACACTGGTTTTGAAATCAAAGGTGTGAATGTGGATTTTGTAGTTGTTGGATTGGACAGGAAATTTGATTATGAAAAGTTGAAGAGTGCATGTTTTGCTTTACAAAAAGGAGCCGTGTTTATCTCGACAAATCAGGATGCAACTTATCCTACTGAAAAGGGCATTTTGCCCGGTGGAGGAGCTATGGTCAGTGCTTTGGAAACGTGCTCTGGGAGAAAAGTGTTTGTGGATATCGGAAAGCCCAACAGGTATATGCTGGATATTGCCTTGAAAGAGATGAGACTAAAGGAGGGGGAAGTCGTTTTTATTGGAGATAGGGTAGATACAGATGTAGCCATGGCTAAGAAAGTGGGAGTTGTATCAGTCCTAGTCTTAAGCGGGATTACTAAAAGAGGGGAACTGAAGAAGTTAACTTCTGCCTTAAAGCCGGATTTTATCTTAAATTCTGTTAATGAACTGAAGAGCTTAGTTTAGCTAGTCTTTGAATATGTCCATTAATTCTTTACTGGTGTCCTCAGTAGAAGTTGGCTGGTCCATAAAGCTCAATGAGGAGCCTATGTTTGCAATTGATGATTCTTGGGATGTGATGGCCCTGTTCCTTAGGAGTGAGTCCAAGCTAAGGACTATTTGCGCATTGCATTTTGAACACTGGGCATTTATTGTTAGTGAACTTATTTCCAAATCAGTATTGAATTCGAACTTGTAAGTAGCACCGCATGAGCAAAGCAAATTTTTTTCAACTTTGCAGCTTTCTCTGACTTCCATCGTACCACCAGTAGTTATTCAGCATCCCGTATATAAAGATATGGCACTTGGCTATTCGACTGTAAGGGACTTTGCTAGGTTTCTTGGTTTATCAGGGTCTTTCCCATTCAGCACTGCAATATAGTAGGCCAGCAGTTGGACTGGAATTGCATAAATTATTGGGGCCATTAATGGGTGCACTTCTGGCATTTTAATTTTTATGTCTACATGCTCCAAGAGCTCATCATTGTTAGAAATGCCGATCAACAAAGCACCGCGAGCTTTGCATTCTTTTATATTTCCGACCATTTTATCTTGTGTTTCCTTGCTGGAGACGATGGCTATTACAGGTACGTTTTTCTCAAGCAGACTGAGTGGCCCGTGTTTTAACTCGCCGCCAGGATATCCTTCAGCATGCAGATAGGTTATTTCTTTTAGTTTCAAAGCGCCTTCCAAGGCGGTTGGGAAATCAATCCCCCTGCCTATGAAGAAGAAGTTATTCAGATTTTTTAGTTTTTTAGCCACTTCTTGGATTTCCTTATCTTTAGTTAATGCTTGTTCTACAATTTCCCAAACTTCTTTTAGTTTTTCGTCCAGCTCTTGGTGATTGATAAATTTGAAAACCAGATGAGACAAAACAGCTAGTTGGGATGTATAGGTTTTTGTAGCAACTACTGAGATTTCAGGGCCGGCCCTCATGTAAACTGTCTTGTCTGCTTCCCTGGTGAGTGTGCTGCCAACCACATTAGTAACTGCTAGGATTTTAGCCCCGAACTTTTTAGCTTCTTTAACCGCTCGCAATGTGTCCGCAGTTTCCCCTGATTGACTGATGGCTATCACTAATGTGTCTTTATCGACTACTGTTGCATAAGGGTATTCACTCCCGATTATGGCCTCGCAGGGTACTTTTGCCAGCTTTTGGATTAAGAATTTTAGGACCAGGCCTGCATAATAAGAGGTTCCGGAGGCGACTACTTGGAATTTTTTATATTGTTTCATCAGCCTGACTGCTTCATGTATTTCATCATCGTTGGTTAAACTTTGTCGGACAGTATTTCTTTGCTCCTCTATTTCTTTTAGCATGAAATGTTCGTAGCCTTCTTTCATGGCCATATCCGCTGTCCAGTCCACTTGATACGCCTTTTTTTCAACTTGTTTGTCGGATTTATCATAGACCATTGCCCCATCTTTAGTAAGGACTGTAATTTCTTCATCATCTAGAAAAATAACGCTTCTGGTATGGTCCAGCAATGCTGGTATGTCTGAGGCACAGAACATTTCCCCTTTACCAATTCCGATAACCAAAGGGCTTGATTTTCTTGCCAAGTAGATGCCATCCGCCTTAGTAGAGATTACTGCTAGCGCATAGGAACCTTCTAGTTCTCTTACTGCTTTTTTAAATCCGTTAAGAAAATTGTCTTTGGAGTATTCTTCAATCA